>CAVHDN010000029.1:0-12595 GCA_963634315.1 Flexilinea sp.
CCGACGACATTAACGCTAAGGGTGCAGCTCGGAAATCTGCACCTACTAGCAAGCCCAAGTAAAGCGCGCAGAAAGGCAAAACCTTTTTTATCTCAATCTTTCTTTTTTTTTCTGCCTCAGAAAGAAGTTGGCCAGTATGGCCCCCGACACATTGTGCCAGACGCTGAACACCGCTCCCGGAATGGCCGCAAGCGGATACTGCGCGAAGTGCACCGTGGCCAGCGACGTGGCGAGTCCGCTGTTCTGCATGCCCACCTCTATCGACACCGCCCTGCATTTGGTGGCCGACATCTTCATCAGCCGTGCCGCACCGTAGCCCAAGACATAGCCCAGCACGTTGTGCAGCACCACGACCACTATGACGAGCACTCCGCTCTCCATGAGCCGCGCGGCGTTGGCGCTCACCACCGCTCCCACTATGGCCACTATGGCCAGCGTGGAGACAAAGGGCAGGAAGTCGGCCGTGCGCTCGGCTGTGCGGGGGAAGAAGTGGTTGATGGCGAAGCCCAGCACTATGGGCACTATCACCACCTGGATGATGGAGAGAAACATGGCCCATACGTTCACGTCCACCGTAGCACCCGCATAGACATAGGTGAGCAGCGGCGTGAGCACGGGGGCGAGCACGGTGCTCACAGCGGTCATGCCCACGGAGAGGGCCACGTCGCCCTGCGAGAGATAGGTCATCACGTTCGACGACGTGCCGCCCGGACACGTGCCCACCAGCACCACGCCCACCGCAAGCTCCGCAGGAAGGGCAAACACCTTGGTGAGCACATAGGCCAGCAGAGGCATGATGGTGAACTGCGTCACGGCGCCTATCGTCACGTCCTTGGGGTGGCTGAACACCACGCGGAAGTCGTCGGGCTTGAGCGTGAGGCCCATGCCGAACATCACTATTCCGAGCAGGGGGTTGATGTAGCTTGTCTTGATGAAGCTCACGGCCGAGGGGCACAGCAGCGCCAAGAGGGCCATGGCAATGACTATAAGCGCCATGTACTTGCTGAAAAGGCGCGACAAGGTTCTGAGAATGTTCATATAGCTTTGTTGTTCGTTTCGTTTCGGCGTGCAAAGTTATCAATAAATAATTGACGGGCCAACCGTGCAAAGCGCATCTCTTAATATTTTTTAGACGCAAGGAGCATCCTTTTCCTCTATTTATTGACTATCTTTGCGCCCAAAATCAGGGGCTGGTCCCTCAAAAGCTATTCGACTTTAAACAAAGAACATAAAACTCAATAGACAAGACAAATGGCAGAATCGATAGACATCCGTGAACTGAACATACGGATAGAACAGCAAAGCTCTTTCGTGACAAACCTCACCATGGGGATGAACCAGGTGATAGTGGGGCAAAAACATTTGGTGGAATCGCTGCTGATAGGTCTGCTCAGCGACGGACACATACTGCTTGAAGGTGTGCCCGGACTGGCCAAGACACTCGCCATAAAGACCCTCGCACAGCTCATCGACGCCGACTATAGCCGCATACAGTTCACTCCCGACTTGTTGCCGGCCGACGTGGTGGGCACCATGATCTACTCGCAGAAGGACGAGAAGTTTCAGGTGAAGAAAGGCCCCGTGTTTGCCAACTTCGTATTGGCCGACGAGATAAACCGCGCTCCGGCCAAGGTGCAGAGCGCACTGCTCGAGGCCATGCAGGAGAAGCAGGTTACCATAGGCAGCGAGACGTTCAGGCTGCCCTCGCCCTTCCTCGTCATGGCCACTCAGAACCCCATTGAGCAGGAGGGCACCTACCCGCTGCCCGAGGCCCAGGTGGACCGCTTCATGCTCAAGGTGGTGATAGACTATCCCACGCTTGAGGAGGAGAAGAGCATCATACGCGAGAACATCCGCGAGAGCATGCCCAAGGTGTCGCCCGTGTGCTCCCTCGACGAGATACTCAAGGCCAGGCAGGTGGTGCGCGACGTGTACATCGACGAGAAGATAGAACAGTACATAGCCGACATAGTCTTCGCCACTCGCTATCCCGACCGCTACTCACTGAAAGACCTCAAGGACATGATAGCCTTCGGAGGCAGTCCGCGCGCGAGCATCTCCCTGGCCAAGGCCGCAAGAGCCTACGCCTTCGTGAAGCGCCGCGGCTATGTGGTGCCCGAGGATGTGCGCGCAGTGGCCCACGATGTGCTCCGCCACCGCATTGGCCTGACCTACGAGGCCGAGGCGGGCAACGTGACGAGCGAGGAAATCGTGAGCCGCATCATCAACAAGGTGGAGGTGCCTTGATGGGCAAGAGTCACTGACTTTTTTCAAACAGAGATGGACACACAGGACATCATACGCAAAGTAAGGAAGATTGAGATAAAGGCGCGCGGACTGAGCAACAACATCTTCGCCGGACAGTACCACTCTGCGTTCAAGGGACGCGGCATGGCTTTCAGCGAGGTGAGGGAGTATCAGTATGGCGACGATGTGCGCGACATCGACTGGAACGTCACCGCACGCTTCCATCGCCCCTATGTCAAGGTGTTTGAGGAGGAGCGCGAGCTCACCGTCATGCTGCTCATCGATGTGAGCGGCTCCCTGGACTTCGGCACAACGCGCGAGATGAAGCGCGACATGGTGACGGAGATAGCCGCCACGCTCGCCTTCAGCGCCATCCAGAACAACGACAAGATTGGCGTGGTGTTCTTCTCCGACAGGATAGAGAAGTACATACCCGCCAAGAAGGGCAGGAAGCACATACTCTACATCATACGCGAGATGCTCGACTTCGAGCCGCAGAGCCGCCGCACCGACATCGGAGGCGCCATAGACTTCCTCTCGGGGGTGATGAAGCGCAGGTGCACGGCGTTTCTCATGAGCGACTTCTACGACCGTGCCGACTTCAGTCACCGCCTCACGGTGTGCAACCGCAAGCACGACCTTGTGGCCATTCAGGTCTATGACCGACGGGCCAGCGAACTGCCCGACGTGGGACTGATGAAGGTGGTCGATGCGGAAACGGGCTTCGAACAGTATGTTGACACGTCCTCGCGCAAGCTCCGCAACTCCTACCACCAATATTGGCTCATGCGCCAGGCGCAGCTGCGCCAGGCGTTCAGCAAGAGCAATGTCGATAGCGTCTCCATAGCCACCGACGAGGATTTCGTGAGCCATTTGATGTCGCTTTTCCGTCAGCGCAGCTAAGGCGCATGGGGCATTGGCAAACTAGAACGGCGACGAACAAAAAGAAACACATGAAGATGAGAAAGTTCTTAATCACCATAACGCTTCTCTTGGCATGGGCCTTGGGGCTGTCGGCGCAGGTCTCTGTGGAGGCCTCGATAGACTCCATCGAGATGCTCATTGGCCAACAGGTTCACGTGACCGTCAAGGCCACTGCACCGGAGCGGCAGAGAGTGGTGTTCCCACAGTTGAAGCCAAGGCAGACATTGACCCCGGGCGTGGAGATAGTGGCCGTTGACGACTTGGGGAGCGAGCCGGTTGACAACGGCATGACCGTGAGCCGGCGCAAATACACGCTTACTTCGTTCGACGGCAAGCTCTACTATCTCCCTCCGTTCACCGTGAATGTGGGCGGCAAGCCCTACAAGAGCAAGAGCCTGGCCCTGAAGGTGCTTGAGGTGGAGGTCGATACAACCCAAACCGACAAGTTCTTTGGACCGAAGGACGTGCAGGACAACCCCTTTGAGTGGGCCGAATGGTCGCCGCTGTTTTGGGCCTCGGTGCTCATGGTGGCGCTTTTCGTGGTGGCTTGCTACCTTTATATACGCCTGCGCCAAGGCAAGCCCATCGTCACTCCCAAGCTGAAGATGGTGCGCCGCCTGCTGCCTCACCAGAAGGCCATGAAGGAGATTGAGCAGATAAAGGCCGACCGCATGGTGAGCTCGGAGAACCAAAAGGAATATTACACCAAGCTCACCGACACCTTGCGCAAGTACATCGAGGAGCGCTACGGCTTCAAGGCCATGGAGATGACTTCTTCCGAGATAATAGACCGCTTGACGCATACTGGCGACGCAAAGGCGCTCGACGAGCTCACCGCCCTGTTCCGTACTGCCGACTTGGTCAAGTTCGCCAAGTTCTCGGCTCTCATCAACGAGAACGACATGAACCTTGTGTCGGCCATCGACTTCATCAACTCGACAAAGCTCGAGAACATGCCCGTGGAACAGGTGCAGCGGCCCAAGCTCACCGAGGAGGAGAAGCGCACTGTGAAGAGCCGACGCGCTCTTGTGGCGGTCATTGCCGTCTCTGCGGCTGTTTGCCTGGGCTTGCTGGTCTATGTGGTCTATGAAACTTATCTACTGTTGCAATAAAAGGAGGGAACTGCTATCATGGAATTTGCCAATAAAGAGTATTTCTTCCTGCTTCTGCTTGTCATACCATACTTGCTGTGGTATGTCATGTATAGGAAAAAGAGCGAGCCTACCATGCGCATGGGCGACACGTTCGCCTTCCGCTATGCGCCCAAGAGCTGGAAAGTGCGTCTCATGCCGCTGCAGCCCATATTGAGAGTGCTCGCCTTCGTATTCTTGGTGGTGGCCTTGGCCCGTCCACAAACCCGCAACTCTTGGAGCAACAAGTCGGTTGAGGGCATCGACATCATGCTGGCCATGGACGTTTCCACGTCAATGCTGGCCGAAGATCTCAAGCCCAACCGCATTGAGGCGGCCAAACAGGTGGCTGCGGAGTTCATATCCGGACGCCCCAACGACAACATCGGACTGTCCATCTTTGCCGGTGAGGCTTTCACACAGTGCCCCATGACCACCGACCACTCGTCGCTGCTCAACTTGCTGCAGAACGTGCGCACTGACCTCGCCGCCAGAGGCATGATACAGGACGGAACAGCCATAGGCATGGGACTGGCCAACGCCGTGAGCAGGCTCAAGGCTTCAAAGGCCAAAAGCAAAGTGGTAATCCTGCTTACTGACGGAAGCAACAATATGGGTGACCTGTCGCCCATGACCTCGGCGGAGATAGCCCGAAGCTTGGGCATTCGCGTCTATACCATCGGTGTGGGCACAAACAAGGTGGCTCCTTATCCCATGCCCGTGGCGGGAGGCGTGCAATACGTGAACATGCCTGTGGAGATTGACACCAAGACATTGAGCGACATCGCTGCTGCAACCGACGGCGACTTCTATCGAGCCACCAACACGTCGGAGCTTCACAGCATATACAAGGAAATAGACCAACTGGAAAAGTCGAAGCTCAACGTCACGCGATTCAGCAAGCGCCACGACGCCTACCAGCCGTTTGCCATGGCTGCGGCCATGCTTCTGCTCCTCGAGTTGTTGTTGCGCATAACGATATTCAGGAGAATACCTTAAACAAAGGAATACACCTTAAAGGAGACTATCATGTTCAGATTTGAATCACCCGACTATCTATATTTACTTGCCATAATACCCGTGCTGGCCTTACTGCGCTTTTTCATGGTGCGCGGGCGGAAGCGCAAGCTGAGGCGCTTTGGCGAACCGAAGCTCTTGGCCGCACTCATGCCCGACGTGTCGCGATGGAGGCCAGCCATAAAGTTCTGGCTGATGGAGGCGGCCCTGGCGCTGCTGATAGTGATGGTGGCACGGCCTCAAATGGGCACAAGGATAAGCAACGAGAAGCGAGTGGGCATAGAGACGGTGATAGCCTTGGACGTGAGCAACTCCATGATGGCGGAGGATGTGGTGCCGAGCCGCTTGCAACGTGCTAAGATGATGGTGGAAAACCTCGTTGACAAGTTCACCGACGACAAGATTGCGCTTATAGTCTTTGCAGGCGACGCTTTCATCCAGTTGCCCATAACGAGCGATTATGTGTCGGCCAAGATGTTTCTTGGCGACATAGGCCCTTCCATGATAGCCACACAAGGCACTGACATAGCACGGGCCATAGAGATGGGGACGCACAGCTTCACCAAACAGGAGGGCATAGGCAAGGCCATAATAGTCATAACCGACGGTGAAGACCATGAGGGCGGAGCTGTAGAGGCGGCGCAGAATGCCAAGAAACTCGGCATGAGGGTGTTTGTGCTTGGCATAGGTTCGCCCAACGGTTCGCCCATTCCTGACGGTTCGGGCGGCTACATGAAGGACAATACAGGCAACACGGTGATGTCGGCCCTCAATGAAGACATGTGCAAACAGGTGGCTGAAGCGGGCGGCGGCGCCTACATTCACGTTGAGAACGGCAGCAACGCTCAGGAACAGCTTAACTCCGAGCTTGCCAAACTGTCGCAGAAAGAGATGAAGACTACTATTTATAGCGATTACGACGAACAGTTTCAGGCTTTTGGCATAATAGCTTTATTGTTGCTTGTTGTGGAGGTCTGCTTGCTTGAATGTCGCAGTCCTTTGTTCAAGAACGTCAGTCTCTTTTCTCGTAAGAAACGGGTGTTGACCATTGTGTCGTTCGTCTTACTGTCGTCAACGTCCTTTGCACAGACCGACCGACAATACATTAGGGATGGCAACAGGGCTTTCCGCATGGGCGACTACGCCAATGCGGAGGTGGCCTACAGGAAGGCGGTGGAGAAAAATCCGCGCAATCCTCAGGCTGTATATAACCTCGGCAATGCGTTGTTTGCGCAGAAGAAAGACTCTGCCGCCGTACAACAGTATGAGAAGGCCGCAAAGCTTGAGACCAATCCCAAGCGCCGCGCCATGTCCTATCATAACATAGGTGTGGTTTGCCAGAGCCATAAGATGTTCGGAGAGGCAATAGAGGCCTATAAGGAGGCTCTGAGGCTCACTCCCAACGACGATGAGACTCGCTATAACCTTGAGTTGTGCAAACGTCAGCAAAAGCGTCAAAACGACAAGGACAAGAACAAACAACAGCAGAAGCAGGACAAGAAAGACAAGAACAAAGACAATAAGGACAATAAAGACAAACAGCAGGACAAGCAGCAAAAGCAAGACAAGCAGAAGCAGGAAAACAAGGATAAAATGAGCAAAGAGAATGCGGAACAATTGCTGAATGCAGCCATGCAGCAGGAAAAGAACACGCAAGAGCGCATGAAGAAAGCCATGCAGCAACCAAGTTCTCGGAAATTGCAGAAAAATTGGTGACGACTTATGAAGAGGCTAAATACACTTATCGTTCTTTTGTTGGTGGGACTTTTGCCATGTCTCGCCCAAAGGTTGGTGGGAGAGGCTCCGTCGCAGGTGGCGGTGGGCGAGCAGTTCCGGCTTACTTATACGATAGGCACACAGAATGTAAAGGGGTTCAAGGCGGGCAACATACCTGACGCTCTCGAGGTGTTGATGGGACCGAGTGAGTCCAGACAGTCCAGTTTCCAGATGGTTAATGGGCACACAAGCACTTCGTCATCCATAACCTATACCTTTATTCTATGTGCCAACAAGAGCGGTACTTTTACCATTCCTTCCGCACATATTGTAGTAGGCGACAAGACCATAGCTTCCAATGCCATTAAGGTTCACGCCAGCGGTTCGGCTCGCAGTGGGTCTAATGGTGGTGGACGGCAGAACAACGACCAGCCAATGCGTGCTGCCGGGTCTAACATCTCAAGCTCAGATCTCTTCATTAAAGTGAGCGCCAACAAGCGACGTGTGCATGAGCAGGAACCTATATTGCTCACCTATAAGGTATATACGCTTGTCGATTTGACTCAGCTTAACGGCAAGATGCCCGACCTCAAGGGCTTTCATACGCAAGAGATACAGTTGCCGCAGCAGAAGAGCTTCAAGGTGGAGAACTACAATGGCCGGCCTTACCGTACGGTCACGTGGAGCCAGTATGTCATGTTCCCGCAGCTGACGGGCAAATTGGAAATACCCAGCATAACCTTCGAGGGCATTGTCGTACAGCAAAACCGCGACATAGACCCGTTTGAGGCGTTCTTCAACGGAGGGTCAGGCTATGTGGAGGTGAAGAAGAAGATAAAGGCTCCTGGGCTTACCATTCAGGTGGATCCTCTTCCAATACGGCCTGCAGGCTTTTCGGGTGGAGTGGGGCAGTTCAGAATTTCAGCCCAACTTGACAAGTCAACAGTGAAGGCCAACGACCCTGTAAACCTTCGTGTCGTGGTTAGTGGTAGGGGTAACCTGAAATTGATTAAGGAACCGACTGTCAACTTCCCGAAGGACTTCGACAAGTATAGCGCAAAGGTTACCGACAAGACCAAGCTTACGAACAATGGTGTTGAGGGCAACATGATTTATGACATCATGGCTGTGCCGCGCCATCCCGGAAAGTATGAAATACCGCCCATAGACTTTACTTATTACGACACTGGAAGTAACGTTTACAAAACCATTCACACCCAAAGCATCACTCTGAATGTGGAGAAAGGCTCTGGCAAATCGACCGTTTCCGACTACACGGGACAGACGGAAGTGGAACAGCTTGCCAAGGACATTCGCTACATCAAGCTCGGTGACGTGTCGGTTAATCATAGTGACGACATCTTCTTCGGGTCGCTTGCCTACTGGATATGGATGGTTGGACTGCTCGTTGTGTTTGTTTCTCTGTTTGTAGTGTTCCGCCGTCGCGCTATCGACAATGCCGATTTGGTGAAGCAACGTGGCAAAAAGGCCAATAGGGTGGCTACCAAACGTTTGCGCAAGGCCGCTAAACTTATGGCTGCAGGTCAGTCGGCCGCTTTCTACGATGAGGTTCTGCGTGCATTGTGGGGATATGTGGGCGACAAGCTGAACATTCCTGTGGAAAGTCTTTCCCGTGAGAATATAGAGCAATGTCTGTCTGACCGTGGTGTGGATAAAGTCATCATTGACCGTTTCATTGCGGCACTCGACGAATGTGAGTATGAACGTTATGCTCCTGGCGATATTAAGGGAAACATGAATAAGACTTTTGATGCGGCGATGAATGCCATAACAGATATAGAGGACAAGATGAGGCACGGCAAACATTCGGTCAAAGGAGGTAGTGCCACATTGGTTATCGTGTTGTTGTTTGCGTTGGCTTCTTTCTCGTCGGAGGCCTTGGCCATAACAAAGGCTAACGCCGACAGTGCCTATGCCCATGAGGAATACACTCAGGCCATAAAAGATTATGAGGAGTTGCTCGACGGCGGTAAAAGTGCTGCTCTTTATTACAACTTAGGCAACGCCTATTATCGTACCGGCAATGTCACACGAGCCATATTAAACTATGAGCGGGCTTTGTTGCTTTCTCCTGCCGACAATGACATTAGATACAATCTACAATTTGCCCGCACAAAGACCATAGACAAGATAACACCGGAGACGGAGATGTTCTTTGTGTCGTGGTATCATGCCATAGTCAATTTGGCGAGCGTAGATGGTTGGGGCCATGTGGCTCTTTGTTCACTTGCATTGGCCATAGTGCTTGCGTTGCTTTATTTGTTCTCTTGGCGCGTATGGCTTCGCAAGGTGGGCTTTTTCGGCGGTTTGGCCATGCTCATGCTCTTTGTCTTGTCCAATTTGTTTGCCTTCCAGCAACGCTATTTCTTGGAGAACCGCAATGGTGCAATAGTCATTTCGCCCTCTGTCACAGTAAAGAGCACACCGTCAAAGGGCGGAACTGAACTGTTCATCCTGCATGAGGGCACTCGCATAGACATCACTGACGGAAGTATGAGAGGATGGAAAAAGGTGCGATTGGCCGATGGTAGGGAAGGTTGGATGGATACTTCAAGCATGGAGGTCATTTAGTACTTACGATTATTTCATTACGGATTTCGTAACATTTAAGGGACAAACATGGATTGGGAGGTTTTGCTTCATCTGGACAAAAGCTTGCTGCTGTCGCTGAACGGTAGTGATTCGCTTTTTGTGGATGGTTTGGCCACAGTGCTAACCACAGCTTCAACATGGATACCTCTCTATGTGGCATTGCTTTATGTGGTGATTAACAACAATGACAATGTGCGCCAAATCATGCTTGTCGTAGCTTGTGCTGCAATGTGTGTGCTTCTGTCAGGCACCATAGACGACACTTTCGTCAAGCCGCTTGTGGCCCGATGGCGGCCAACACACGACCCGGAGATAGGCTTGCTTGTGGATGTGGTCAATGGCTACCGTGGCGGTAAGTATGGCTTCTTCTCCGCCCATGCAGCCAATACGTTCAGTATTGCCGTATTCTTCAGCCTTGTGATAAGGAGCGGACGCTTGACGGCTGTTCTTATATCTTGGTCTTTGGTTAATTGCTGGACTCGTATGTATCTTGGAGTGCATTTCCCTGGCGACATCCTTTGTGGCTTGGCATGGGGAGGCTTCGTGGGATTGGGCATGGCATGGCTGTATGGATGGCTAAGGCTCCGTTGTGGAACTTGCAAGAGTTTCATTTCCACACAATACACATCCACAGGATATGCCTTTACGGATGTTGACATTATAATCAACGTTGTATCATTCACCCTTGTTTATGTCATTGTGAGGGCTTGTTTCATGGTGTGACAATAATATAGCAGACTTATATGGATACCAAACAAATACAGATAAGCGATTTCGACTATCCGTTGCCAGACGACCGCATAGCCAAGTTTCCCATAAAGGAGCGCGACCACTCAAAGCTGTTGGTTTATCGGCATGGCGAAATTAGCGAAGACCTTTTTTACAACTTACCTCATTATCTTCCGTCAGGAGCATTGATGGTGTTCAACAACACCAAGGTCATACAGGCTCGCATGCATTTCCGCAAAGAGACGGGGGCGCTCATTGAAATATTCCTCTTGGAACCTGTGCGTCCTGCCGACTATGAGCAGATGTTCCAAACCACAAGGGCTTGCTCTTGGCTTTGTCTTGTTGGCAACTTGAAAAAATGGAAAGGCGAAGCGCTTAAACGAGAGATAACAGTGGGCAATGCCACATTTACACTCACTGCAAGATATGGCGGTGAGCATCACACGAGTCATTGGATTGACTTTGAATGGGACAATGCCAATGTCTCATTTGCCGAAGTCATAGACGCTGCGGGCGAGTTGCCCATACCGCCTTACCTCAACCGGGAAGCGCAGGACAGCGACAAGACCACTTACCAGACTGTCTATTCCAAGATAAAGGGCAGTGTGGCCGCACCTACAGCTGGACTTCACTTCACCGACTCTGTTCTTTCGGCTCTCGACAAAGCAGGCATTGACCGTGAAGAAGTCACTTTGCACGTAGGAGCAGGCACGTTTAAGCCTGTGAAAAGTCAGACGATCGAGGGGCATGAGATGCACACTGAATACATAAGCGTGCACCGCTGCACACTGGAAAAGCTGATTGCGCATGGAGGAAATGCCATAAGTGTAGGCACAACAAGCGTAAGAACGCTTGAGAGTCTCTATTACATGGGGCTAAGACTGTCGAAAAATCCTGATTTGTCGGAAGAACAGCTACATATAGACCAATGGGAGCCTTATGAGACGGAAGCTACTCTTTCGGCAGTGGATGCCATGAAGGAGATTATAGCCTATCTCGACCGCAACAAACGTGACACTCTCCATTCAAGCACGCAGATAATAATAGCCCCAGGCTATGAGTACAAGATAGTGAAGATGCTCGTGACCAACTTCCATCAGCCGCAAAGCACATTGCTGTTGCTCGTGAGTGCGTTTGTCAATGGAAATTGGCGCAGCATCTACGATTATGCTCTATCCCACGACTTCAGGTTCTTGAGCTACGGCGACAGTTCGTTGCTCATACCATGACCATGAGGGCAACTTAGCCGTATTCAAAGTTTCGGCTTAGTACTTTAAGGAAGAAATAAAAAAAACGAAAGGACAGATAGATGAAAAAAGGTGATAAGGTTCGTTTCCTTAGTGATGTTGGTGGAGGCACGATTGCCGGATTTCAAGGCAAAGACATTGTGCTTGTGGAAGACGAGGACGGATTTCAGGTTCCAACGCCCATCAACGATGTTGTTGTGGTTGACGACGATGACTACAGTACGGGACGAATGGTGGCTGGAAAGAAAAAGAATGTAGAGACTCACGTTGACGTGGAGCTTGATGTAGAGCCTGCCGACAAGCCCGTCACATTCAAGCCTATGGCGGAAGAACGACGTGGAGGAAACGCCTTGAGCGCCTACTTGGCGTTTGTTCCATTGGACGTGAAGACTCTTACAAGCACGCGCTTCGAGGCTTATTTCGTCAATGACAGCAACTATTATATGCGCTATGCCTACATGACCGCCGAGGGTTCCAACTGGCAACTGCGCTCCACTGCAGAGGTAGAGCCCAACACGAAGTTGTTTATTGAGGAGTTTGGACGTGAGGATTTGAACTCTTTGGAACGTGTATGTGTGCAGGTCATGGCTTACAAACGTGGCAAGTCGTTTCTCTTAAAGCCTGTTGTAGATGTACAGATGCGCATAGACACCGTAAAGTTCTATAAGCTTCATACTTTTGCTGACACTGATTTCTTTGAGCAACCAGCACTGCTATACAAGATAGTAGAGGGAGACAAACCCGCACGTACTCTTGCCATCGACCCTGATAAGTTGAAGAAAGAGATGCTTGGCAAGGCTGGAGCCGATGCTGAAAGGCCTATTGCGGCCAAGCAAGGCAACAAGCCAATAGACAAGAACGCACCAGTCGTGATAGACCTGCATGCCTCCGAACTCCTTGACACAACCGCTGGCATGTCGCCAGGCGATATCCTCAACTACCAGATGGACGTTTTCCGCAAGACCCTCAAAC
>CAVHDN010000030.1:0-12420 GCA_963634315.1 Flexilinea sp.
GGCACTGACAGTTCCGGCAAACAGCGCAACCGCACAAATAATTAAACCTTTGTTCATGCTTGTCATATCTGTTTTGTTCGGTGCAAAAATAGGAATAATAGACTTTCCCGAAAAAAAAGATAGACGTTTAAGGGTAGTTAGTAGAAATAAAAGTCCGATTCCTCTGTTTGAATCGGACTTTTTTAATTGTTTTTAAAGTTGCGACAATCGTGCTATGTACTTGCCTATAATGTCAAACTCTATGTTCACCACCGAGCCTATGCCAATGTCGCAGAAGTTGGTGTGCTCCATAGTGTAGGGTATTATGGCCACTTGGAAGGTGTTGGACGTAGGGGCGCATACTGTGAGCGACACCCCGTTTACCGTCACGCTGCCTTTGTCCACGGTGAAGTATCCGTTTCGCGCCATCGTCTTGTCTTCCTTATACTCAAAAGTGAAGTATGTGCTGCCGTCGGCATCGGCCTTGCCGATGCACTTTGCCGTCTCGTCAACGTGGCCCTGCACGATGTGGCCGTCAAGCCTTCCGTTCATCATCATCGAACGTTCCACGTTCACCTTGTCGCCTGGCTTGAGCAGTCCGATGTTGCTGCGCTCCAAGGTCTCCTTCATGGCAGTCACGGTGTAGCTATCGCCCTCAATGGCCACCACGGTGAGGCACACGCCATTGTGCGACACGCTTTGGTCTATCTTCAACTCGCCCGTGAACGAGCAACGGAGCGTCAGATCGACATTGCCTCGGTCGCGCCTTACAGCCACAACGGTGGCGAATTCTTCTATTATTCCAGAAAACATTGTTTGTGAGATTAAAGAAATTTGTGAGAATTAAAGAAAAGGGTCGTACCGATGATGTGATGAAAACTCCTATAGCATAAGATTTGAGAGCTCTTTGCCTTTGTAATCCACCGGCATTCCTGCTACCATAAAGGTCTGTGGCCCGCCATTGGCAAAAGAAGTCTTCTCGGTTTTCGTTTTAATTTGATGAGTATCCCAGTCAAACCGATACGACCCTGTATCTAAGTTTGTCGTCTTTTCTGTATGCAAAGATAAGGCTATTATCCCAACTCGCCAAGTGTTGCTCCAACTTTTTTGAACACGACATTATAGTTTTAGGTGCGGAAAACAATAGCTTTACCTCTTTTATACCTATTCTGCATCATTTATATCTATAATGTGCAGCACATTGCCATCGATGGTGAAGCGTATGTTCCAGCGGGCGAACGTCATGCCGTATATTCGCGTTGGGTCGTCGTGGTATTGCGGACGTGGATTTTGGGCAAGCACTCCAAATAAGGCGGACATCTCCTCGGCGGACATCTCCTCAGGCACGTCACAATCGGTGCTGACCGACAGCGTGTTCCACTCGACAGAATCGACAAAGCCACCCCGTGCTGTGGGGTGGCTGTCGGTAAACGGTATGTAGGGCTTGATGTCATAGATGGGAGTGCCGTCCATGAGGTCGGCTCCAGCTACGGTCACAACGGGTCCTTGGGGTGTATCCTCCGCAATGTCAACTATGCGCACTGACGACAGACCTATATTGTTGGGTCTGAAAGGCGACCGTGTGGCAAAAACTCCTTGTCTGCAGTTCCCTCCAAGTCTTGGCGGACGCACCGTGCTGTGTTTGGGTGCATCTACATTAGCAGAGAACTCCCATATAATCCATAGGTAGTCGAAGTCTTCAAGGCCACGCAGCGCATCGTGCGAACGATATTCGGGCGTGAACACAATCTTCCCGATCAGGTCTTCCACCAGAGAACTTTGTCGCGGAACACCAAACTTCTCCTTTAGTGGAGAGTGGAAGTGGGCGATGGGGCGTATTTCCATTTAAAATCTAATGTCCGCACGAGGTGGCGGTTCATTTGTTGTAGTCGGCAGTAAGCTCGCAAATCTTCACGATTACCTGCATGGCTTTCTCCATCACTTGTATGCTCACGAACTCGTAAGGGCCATGGAAATTGACACCTCCTGCAAAGATGTTGGGGCAGGGGAGACCCTTGAATGAAAGCTGTGCACCGTCGGTTCCTCCACGTATAGGCTCCACCTTTGGCGGCACGCCACACTCCTGCATGGCTTTGAGCACAAGGTCTATCACATGCATGTTGGGGTCAATCTTTTCTTTCATGTTGTAGTATTGGTCGTTGACCTCGGCCACTGCCGTTCCGTCGCCATACTTTGTGTTTATCTTTGCCGCACATTCCTTTATGAAGTCTTTGCGCTCCTCAAAGCGGTCGCGGTCGTGGTCGCGTATTATGTAGGACAATGTGGCCTGCTCTATGTTCGACTTCATGCCCAACAGGTGGTAGAAACCCTCGTAGCCTTCGGTGTGCTCCGGTGTTTGCTCTTCGGGAAGCATTGAAGCGAACTCAACGGCCAGACGGTTGGCGTTGACCATCTTCCCCTTGGCGTAGCCGGGATGCACGCTGACACCTTTCAACTGTATCTTGGCCGATGCTGCATTGAAATTCTCAAACTCTAGGTCGCCAAGGTCTCCTCCGTCCATGGTGTAAGCCCAGTCGCATCCGAATTTCTCCACGTCAAAGTGGTGTGCTCCCATGCCAATCTCCTCGTCGGGGTTGAATGCCACTCTAATGTCGCCGTGCTTTATCTCCTTATGGTCGCGCAGATAGCACATGGCTTGAACTATTTCGGCTATGCCTGCCTTGTCGTCGGCCCCAAGCAGTGTGTGCCCGTCGGTCACAATCAGGTCCTCGCCTATGTGACTGAGCAGTTCGGGAAACTTGTTTGGTGACGATACAATGCCTTCCGACAGCATTATGTCGTTGCCTTGGTAGTCCTTTATTATCTGTGGCTTGATGTCTGCGCCGCTGCAGTCAGGGCTGGTGTCGTAGTGACTTATGAAGCCTATGGTCGGCACTTCACCCTTTACGTTGCTTTTCAGTGTGGCATAGATGTAGCCGTTGCCGTCCATTTCCACTTCGGAAAGTCCTTCGCGCTCAAGTTCTTTCTTGAGATAGTCTGCAAAGACCAACTGTTTGGAGGTGCTTGGCACTGTCTGGCTTTCTTCCGATGACTGTGTGTCAAAGCGAGTGTAGTTTAGAAATCTTTCTGTAATGTCCATATCTTTATGCTTTTTCGTCCTTTTTCTATCGGGCAAAGTTACGGCTTTTCCTCATATAGGCCAAAGAGGGGGCAAAGGTTTTTGAGACTTTGTTGCAAAAACAGGAGGCAACGCTCCTACTATCGCACGGTGAGGTAGGGGTTGGAAGACAGCTCGTGACCAATGGTTGTTTGCGATCCGTGTCCGGGAAGAATGACCGTCTCTGCCGGCAGCTTAGCCACTTTGCTGTGCAAGCTCTCCATTATGTCGTCGAAACTTCCCATATAGAAGTCTGTGCGGCCTATGCTGTGGCGAAACAAAGTGTCGCCGGAGAATGCCAACTTTTCCTCTTCGCAAACGAAAAACACGCTTCCCGGCGAGTGGCCAGGGGTGTGGAGTATCTGCAAAGTGTGGTTGCCGAAGCTTATGTTTCCGCTGTCGGGCAGATAAAGCCCCACAGGCGGAAGCTCTTCCTCAAGTGTCAAGCCGCAAAGGGTCTTTGCTTGTTCCGGAAGGTGCTCCATAAGCTGCTTGTCCTTTGCGTTTACTTCGACCTTCAGTTTGTATTCGTTGAATATAAACCGGTTGCCAAAGTTGTGGTCAATGTGCCCATGGGTTGCGAGCAAGTGGACGGGCGTTAGCTTGTTGTCGTGTATATAGGTTGCAATGGCGGCCGACTCCTCTTCGTAGAGTGCGCCGCAGTCAATGACTACCGCCTCCTTTGTCTCGTCGCTTGCTATGTAGCAGTTTTCTTGGAAAGCATTGCAAACGAAATGTTTTATTTCAATCATTGTTCTGTCTTGTTTATGGGTCGCGTTTCGGAGAAACGCTCCTACTAAGTTTGCCTTCTGCGTCTGTCTGCGCTTGCTTGAGTAGGTGCAGATTTCCAAGTTGCACCCTCGGCGTTCATGTCGGCAGTGTTCGGGCCGCAGTTCGGAGAACTGCTACTACTACTACCGTGCGGTTGGTGTCACAAGGGTAGATATATCACGTTTTTGCCTTTAAACCATTCCTCTTCGAACCAGTTTTCAATGGCCTGTACCTCAACGACGTTTCTGAAAGGCTGTGTCTCTGCCGACACATCACCGCCCTTGAGGCAAATGATGCCATTGGGCATTGAGTTCTGTTGCCTTCTCGAAATGTTTTTCCTCACAATCTTTACAAGGTCGGGTAGGGGCATGACCGCGCGGCTCACCACAAAGTCATATTTGCCTTTCTCTTCTTCCCCTCTTCTGTGCTCCGCTTGGCAGTTGTCCAGACCAATGGCCTTGGCCACTTCCGTGGCTACAAGAATTTTTTTCCCAGTCCCGTCGATGAGCTTGAAGCGACATTCGGGGAACATGATGGCCAAGGGTATGCCCGGAAAACCACCTCCCGTGCCAAAATCAAGTATGTCCGTTCCCGGGCGGAACGTTATGGCCTTTGCTATGGACAAGGAGTGAAGCACATGGTGTTCATAAAGATTGTCAATGTCCTTGCGTGATATTACGTTTATCTTGGCGTTCCAGTCGAAATACAGTTCACGCAAGGCAGAAAACTGACGGTGCTGTTTTTCCGTCAGCTTTGGAAAATATTTTGTTATGTGTTCCATAATGGGGCGTTTGTTGTCTTTAGTCTGCGAAGTCTTTTGCCAAAAGGTCCTTCACGTCTGAATAGTCTATTGAAAGCTTGGTTACGCCATGCTCATAGGGCGCAATCTCATATACATTATATATAAATGTTATGTCATTGCTGCCGAGAATGAAGTTTTGCGGCACATACATGTCAGTAGTGTTCAGATAGCCTTTGTCCTTAAGCTCGTCCAAGTTCTTCGCCCCGACACTGGCTTTCAGCTTCTCTTGAAGCATTTCTGTCAGTCGTTTCTCCGCCTCGGGCACAAACACATCGCCCAGCTTGATGAGCCGTCCAGACTGTTTGTCGAAGTTGAATGTGAGTGTTTGGGCTATTCCGTGCGCTCCGCCTTCATTGTAGTCGATAGAGGCAGTATAGACAATGATGCCCCTTCGGCCCTCCTCCACGTTGGTCTCCATGCCGTAGCTATGCTCATACCACGGCCATTTCTGTCTGTCGTTACGGTCAGCGGCAAATAGCTTGGCCATGCTGCCTTTATAGTTTGCGGCATAGTCCTTGGCAAAATTTTCCACGCTGTGTGGAATATCGTCGCTGTCGTAGCCAAGCAACTCCCTGCAGAGCACAGCGTTTATCGCATGCCTGCAACTGTCTTTGCAGTCGCTTGCATATTTCATTTTCATGCTAATCGTGCATTTTGGAGAGTCCTTGCCGTTGGTCAGTGGTGTTGTCTCCGTCACTTCCGCTGTGGCGAAGCCAGCGATGGTGTTGCCCTCCTCTTTGCTGCACGACGCAAAAAGGAAGAACGCCACTGCCACGAGAGCCATCATGCCCGTTAGTTGTTGTTCGGCTTTATTCTTCATCACCAGAATTCTTGTGCTTGGGTTATGCAAAGGTAATTATTTTCCATGTGCAATCGATAGCGTCCGCTAAATAAAAGTTTCAAGTTTCGCAAGTAGCGTTATGAAAAATATGGACAAAAGGCATGAGGTGCGACTATTGTCCAAAACGCCCTAATATAGGGTCAAAAAGAAAAGCGCCTCTTTTCTGGTAGAAATGAGGCGCTTTTCTACCAGAAAAGAGGCGCTTTTCTCATAGAAATGAGGCGCTTTTCTAAAAGGGTGTAAAGACAGAGTTAGAAACACTACGAAATATATTTGCATTTGTTGCCGTAGAAGCGACCATCTGTCGTTTTGACACAATCAACGCCACCCAACCACATGCCTACCTGAGAATATGGAGTGAGACCAAGTAATGGCTGCTGAACGGCCATACAGAGGAACATCATGCGAGGGTAATTTTGTCAATAATGGGACCATTTGTAAGATTGTGCACGCATTTTGGGTTTATTTAAACAGTGAAAAATGCTTTTTACCTATAATTTTGTGCCATCCTTAGAAGGGAAAAATAGCTAAAAACAACTTATAACCTAAAAAACAAAAAGCTAATGAAAAAAAGACGAATAGACAAATGGCTTTTCGCGTCGCTACTGACGTTGAGCCCCTGCGGAGCTTTCGCACAAGATGTCGTCACGGGCACCGTTACTGATTCCAACGGTGAGCCCATCATCGGAGCGACCATCAAGGAAGGCAGCAGCAACAATGCCGTGGTGACAGACCTTGACGGCAAGTTCTCAATTCGGCTGAAGGAGAACTCCAACCCATTAATGGTGTCTTATATTGGCATGAAGAGCCGGAAGGTGAACCTGAAGGGCAAGACTCAAGTGGAAGTGGTTCTTCAGGAGGACAACAACCAGATGGACGAGGTGGTTGTTATAGGTTATGGTACAGCCAAACGCAAGGACCTTACTGGTTCTGTGTCGTCGATTGACTCCAAAACCTTGGGCAAGATACCTACCACATCCACTGCCTCAGCATTGACCGGACGTTTGGCTGGTGTTTCTGTTGTCACGACAGAAGGCTCGCCCGATGCCACTGTAAACATCCGTGTGCGTGGCGGCGGCTCCATCACCCAAGACAACTCTCCTCTTTATATAGTGGATGGTTTTCAGGTGAGCAGTCTCGACGATGTGCCCCCTGGCGACATCGAGAGCATAGACGTGTTGAAGGATGCCGCCTCTACCGCAATCTACGGTTCGAAGGGTGCCAACGGTGTTATCCTCGTAACCACCAAAAGTGGCAAAGAGGGCAAGGCTAAGGTGACCTTCAACGCATCTGTAGGTTTCAACAAACTCTATGGCGAGACTGCGGTGTTGTCGCCCTACGAGTTTGTGTATTACCAGCGCGAGCTTGATGCTTCAGACAATGCCGGATGGTTCTCTAAGTATGGAAGATGGGAGGACATTGACATATACAAGTCGCAAGAAGGCACCAACTGGCAAAAGAAACTGTTCTCACGCACAGGCGTTAAGCAGAGCTACAACTTGGGCTTGACTGGCGGAACAAAGGACATGCGCTACAGCATCAGCTATACCCACGACGACGAGAGTTACATTATGAAGACATCGAAGTATAGACGCGACAATGTCAACATGAAGTTCTCCAAGGATTTGGGCTCAAAGCTCACCGCTGACTTGAACGTGAAGATGACAAACACGGTCATCGACGGTGCCAGCGTGTCAAGTGGCAAGAAGCTGCGCGACTGCATAAAGTTCTCGCCTGTGAAGACACTTTCAGCTTATGGGCGTGAAGACCTTGGTGAGGATGATGTCATGGAGAACCAGAGCGGACTGAACGACCCTCTCTATAACATTGCCAACGAGTATCGCAAGCAGCAGCGCTTCAACAATACCTACCAAGGCTCTCTTACATGGCGCATCATCAAGGGCTTGTCGCTCCGTGGCGAAGGTGTTTATGGTTTTACCTTCAACAGACTTGATGACATCTATCTGAAGAACACTGGCGAGGCAGCGCAAAAGGGTGGACAGCCTGTGGCAAAACGCACTTACACCTACGGCAACAACTATACGTTGCGTGCTGTGTTGTCCTATGACACCCGCTTCAAGAAGAAGCATCGTCTCAATGCTCAGTTGGGTGCTGAGATGGTTCATTCCGAAAGTGACAACATGGACGTCAAGTCCGACTATTTCCCAATAGACTATTCGGCTGACAACGTGTTGGCAATGTGGAACAATGGTTCTGCACAGCCCACCTATACCACCATCAACGAACCAAGTCGCACACAGTCGGTCTTTGGACGTGCCAACTATATCTATGACAACAGGTATTACCTGACATTGACAGCTCGTGAGGACGGTACCAACGTGTTCTCGCCCGGCAACAAGTGGGGCTTCTTCCCCGCTGTTGCATTGGCATGGCGCATTTCCGAGGAGAAGTTCATGAAGGACACGAAGGACTGGTTGTCCAACTTGAAGCTGCGTTTGAGCTATGGTGCAACGGGTAACGCCCGCGTCAAGTCTTACTGGCGTCAGACCTACCAAGCCATATCCAAGTATCTGTACTATCAGAACGAAACTGTGCAAAGTTCGCTCCAACCGAGCAACGTGCTGAAGAACGAGAACCTGACATGGGAGACGACATATTCAGCCAACGCCGGTCTTGACATCAACCTCTTCAACGGTAGGCTTGACATCTCTTTGGATGTTTACAACAACAAGACCAAGAACCTGATCATGGCGGTTGACCTGCCCTCCAACTCTGGTTATGACAAGCAGTACCAGAACCTTGGACAGACCACCAACAAGGGCTTCGAAGCCACAGTCAAGGGCGTGATTGTCGATAAGAAAGACTTCTATCTTGGTGCCAACTTCAACATATCTGTAAACCGCAACAGGGTGGACAAACTCTATGGAAGTGGCAATGGCGAGATGATAGTAAGCTCGGGAAGAAGTGCCGATGTGGGAAGCGACGACTACCGCGTGTTTGAAGGCCAGGAGCTTGGACTCATCTGGGGCTACAAGGTAGATGGCATGTATAGCTTCGATGATTTCACATTCAATTCTACCACACAGAACTGGGAAATCAATGATGGCGTGGTCAATTCTTCTACCGTCTTGACCAAGAACTCCTACTTCGGTCCTGGTTCCATGAAACTGAAGAAGCTTAGCAGTACAGGCACCGACATCAGTGCCGACGAAGACCGTACTGTCATTGGCCACGCTCTGCCTGACTTCACTGGCGGTTTCGGCTTTGAGACATCATGGAAAGGCTTCGACCTGACAGCCATGTTCAACTTCTCTGTAGGCAACGATGTCCTCAACGTGAACAAGATTGACAACACCACCTATGCAGGCGGCAAGCGTCACCAGAATGTCAGCACCGAAATGTCTTTGAGCAAGCGTTTCAGCATTATCGACCCCGAGACAGGCCTGAACATCTTCAACGGTCGCCACGCCGATCCCGAGCGTTTGAAGGAAATAAACAAGAACGCCACCATCTGGACGCCGCTGATAGGTTCCACTATCGTTACCGACTGGGCTGTTGAGGACGGCTCGTTCCTGCGCCTTGGCACCTTGTCGCTCGGCTACACCTTGCCAAAATCCCTGACCAGGAAAGTCGGCATCAGCAATGTGCGCTTCTATGGCACAGCCTACAACCTGTTCTGCATCACCGGCTATAGTGGCCAAGACCCTGAGGTGAGCACCTCTACGAGCAACCTCTGCCCCGGCATCGACTGCTCGGCTTATCCTAAGTCGCGTACTTATATCATAGGAATGAATGTAACCTTTTAGAACTTAAGAAGAACATGAAAAGAAATATAGCAACAAAGATATGCGCCGTGGCCTTGGCTACGCTCCCACTGTGGTCGTGCAGTGACTTTCTTGACACAGAGTCTCCTTCACAGCAAGGCAATGATGTGGTGTTCGAGAACATAGGCATGGTGAAGTCGGCTGTGATGGGTGTCTATTCCTCAATGCTCGAGTCAACAGCCTTCGGACAAAAGATACCAGTGAACTGGCAGGGATGCTCCGACATAGAGTTTCCTAACGGATTTGACCTCACTCAGTATTGTACGAGTGGCGACCGTGGCGCCTCCAATTACTACGATGATGTCTATAACAAGACAACACCGTGGAAGACACTCTTCAAGATGGGTGAACTGGCAAGTACGGCTGTCGATGGCATTCGCAGTTCGTCATTGCTGCACGATGCATCTACTGCCGACGAGATGAAGCAGTATCTTGGCGAAGCTCTCGTGCTGCGCTCCTTGGCTTACTTCGAGCTGGTGCTCCGTTGGGGAGACATTCCCTATAAGGTGACAGCCTCCAAGTCGGACCTCTCCAATGTATATATGGGCAAGATAGACCGCGACTCCATCTACTCTGACATCATACGTAACCTTCAGGAAGCCATAAACTACCTGCCTTGGGTTGGTGAGTCCAGCGACTACAACTGTGAGCGCGTTACTAAGGGCTATGCTTACGGACTGCTTGCTCGTGTTGCCTTGAACGCCGGCGGTTGGTCGGTGAGGGATGGCAACACCTTCAGCACAGAGAATGTGGAGAAATATCCCAGTACGGGCGACGACGGTATGGCCGAGGAGAACGGCTACTACGTGGGACGCAACAAGAATTGGAAAAAGTACTACAAGATTGCGCTTGACTCTTGCGCCAGCATGATAGGCAATCCTGACAACCCACACGCTCTGGATCCTGACTATGGCGACATCTGGAAGACTGTGTGCAAGCTTGAATATAACAAGTACAATGAGAACCTTTTCGAGATAGGTTTCGGCATGGGACAGAGCGGTGACATTGGCTCACTCATGGGCTACAATGTGGTTGGTGCTGCTGTCAATGACAATGGACGTGGATTTGGTGGCGCTTATGTGCTGACATCGGGCTACTACTTCTACTCTTTCTCTCCCGACGACACACGTCGCGACTAC
This sequence comes from Flexilinea sp., assembly GCA_963634315.1. GTDB lineage: Bacteria > Bacteroidota > Bacteroidia > Bacteroidales > Bacteroidaceae > Prevotella. The sequence continues at coordinate 10,436 of CAVHDN010000030.1, forward strand.
TCCAGTTGTCTCCCCTCTTACAAGCAGACCAAGCAGGGGGTGCTGCATGAGGAACTTAACAACAATATGTTGAGCATCAGCACAGGCAAGTGGAACTACTTCTGGACTTGCGATGAGTTTAAGGCTCTGTGGAAAACAGCCAACTCACGCATTGCCACTGGCATCAACTGGATTATGATGCGCTATCCTGACATATTGCTCATGTTCGCTGAAGCTGCCAACGGCTTGGACGAAGACCTGGACGCTGTCAACGAGACGGCCAAGATTAGTCCGCGCCGCGCTTTCGAGATGGTTAGGGAAAGGGCATTCGGTGTAGGTTCTTCAGAGGTAACCAACTACGACCATAACAACTTCTTCGATGCCATAGTAAACGAGCGTGCATGGGAGTTCGGTTGTGAGGGTGTCCGCAAGTTCGACTTGATACGTTGGGGTTTGCTCGACAGCAAGATTGAAGACATGAAGAAGGCACTCTGCCTGATGATTGACGGCACACAGCCTGTGAAGATTTTCGACAAGACCTACCAGCCTGAGCAGTTCCCCGACACAGTATATGTAAAGTATCAGACTGGCGACAACTCCGACTTCCTTGACATGAGCAGTGCCAACTTCTATGAGCCGTTGTCGAAGAACCCCGACCCAAGCAAATATACAGCTGTGGCATGGTTCCCAACGTCATCAGCCCGTGAGAACGCTGACCTTCCAGCAGACAACAAGACACGCATGACGCTGGTTGAGAACTGCGTGAAGGTATTGCTCAACTCCACTGGTCTGCGTTCAAGCTATGACTACAGTTCCTTCTGCTCCAATCTGGCATGGGGCGATGACGTTATGGCCTCCTTTGTCACCTACAAAGCAGGAAACGGCAAATGCAACTATCGTCACTTCTACGCCATTAAGTATGAGGACTTGACAGAGTCGCACGGCTACCTGTCAAATGCTTACGGCTATTAATCACTTAAAAGGAAAAGAACAATGAAAAGACAAATAATATCAATGGGGCTTATGGCCCTGATGGGTCTGGCGGGCCTGTCGTCATGCAGCGAGGCCAATGATTGGGAGGTGGATAGCAGCCACAATCGCTTGTTCCGTTCTCTCACGTTCGATGTGGGTAAGGCCACAGCCAGCACCGTGACGATAACCTATTCGCATGTGCCTCAGGCCTCACAATACATCTTCGAGTTTAGCGAGGGCGACGAAACGTTTTCTGAAATCAAGAAGACTGTTGCCATACTTGCCGACACTCTGACGGCCTATGCTGAATCGACAGATGCGGTGAAGATAACCTACCGCACGGTGTTTGATGAGCTAAAAGGTTCAACTGACTACAACGTGAGGATGAAGGCTGTGAGTGCCGACGGTGTAGAGTCGGGCTACCTTACCGACAAGTTCACCACTCCCGACGAGCAAATCTTCACCGACTGTGAGGCTACAGTCAACAGTGTGGTGTTGCAGTGGACTCCTGGAGCAAAGGTCACACACATCGTTTACAACGAGATTGGCGCAGCCGACAGTTCTATCGTAACCCGTACGCTCACAGACGACGAGAAGGCAGCTGGCTCTGTTCTCATAGAGGGTCTTGCCAGCGGCACACAGTACTCAGCCGTAATCTACAACGATGATGCTAAGCGAGGCACCAAGAAGTTCAAGACCTTGGGCATGAAGGATGGTAAGGTATATACCGTTCAGCCGGAGGACGATGTGAACAATGTGCTCAAGCAGTTTGTTGAGGAAGGCACTTCGGCTCTCACCTTGATATTCCCATCGGGAACTTATGAAATAGGTAAGCTGACCATTCCTACTGGCATTTCCGACCTTTACATTGCGGGCAACGCAACCGACAAGGACAGCATTCCCGAGTTGAATATTCCGCAGTTTGTATTGCAGAGCGAGGTGTCGAGCCTGACATTCCAAAACATCGACCTTAACGCACGCAAGGATGGAGCTAACTATCTCTTCGACATCAAGGGAACCAACTGCTTCAATAG
>CAVHDN010000031.1:0-12392 GCA_963634315.1 Flexilinea sp.
ACTTCGGCGAAGCGCTCCTACTACTGTCGCATTTCGGCGAAATGCTCCTACTACTATTGGCTTTGACTTTCCCTTTGACCGCTTTTTATTCGTATTTTTGGCCTTTTTGATGTAATTTTGCAAAATAATGCGCTTTGCAAAAGTATATCCCTTTATAAACACAGCCTGCTTTGAAATGGTTTAGACACATAGTCAGCGGAATGATATGGGTTGTGGTCGGCCTGTATGTAGCCCTCTTTGTCTTGTTGCACATACCATCTGTGCAGCAGGGCATAGGCACAGCGGCAGCCAATGCCATTGGCGAGAAGCTCGGCACCAAGGTCACAATAGGACAAATAAACGTGGGTCTGTTCAACCGCATCGTGATAGACGATGCCACCATGCTCGACCAAAACGGGAAGCGCATGCTTCAGGCCGCGCGGCTTAGCGTCCGCATAAAACTTCTGCCGCTGTTGCAAGGACGCATAGACATAGCCTCGGCCCAGGCTTTCGGTACACACATCAGCCTCTACAAGGCTTCGGCCACTGCCAAACCCAACTACCAGTTTGTGCTCGATTCGCTCGCCTCGAAGGACACCGAGAAGAAGCAAAGCGTGATAGACTTCACCATGGGGTCGTTCATAATGCGCCGCAGCAGCATAAGCTACGACCGTCTCGATGTGGCTCCAAAACGCGGCGTGGCCGACATGGACCACCTTAGGCTGAGCGACATAAGTGCCAACATACAAGTGAGCATGCTCACCAACGACAGCGTCGGACTGAGGGTGAGGAAGCTCGCTTTCAACGAACGATCGGGATTTAGCCTAAGCCGACTATCGTTGGCTTTTGAGGCGGGGAAGAACAACTGCCGACTGTCAGACTTTGAACTTGCCACACCCAACTCGCACATAAGCATTCCCCTTGCCACAGCCACATACCACATGAAAGACGGCAAACCCGACTGGAGCAAGGCTGCGTTTCGAGCTCAGTTGGCCTGGTCGGTGGTGGCGTCGGCCGATGTGGCTAAGTTTGTGGCTCAAGCAGCCAACGTCAATTCCACGGCAACCATCAGCGCAAACATATTCGGACAAGACGGCAAGGCAACAGTGGCTCCGCTCAACATAACCACGTCGGGCGGTGCAACGCTTAAGGCGAACTGCAGCGTAGCATGGGCCGGCAACGGTAAGCGTGCGTGGCACACTGACATACAGCGGCTCTTCATACCCACAACGGCCTGGACTGAGGTGGGCGGAGCGTTGCCTGAGAAGACAAATGGCGTGCTCGCCGTGCTGAAGCGTCTTGGCAACATCACGGTAAGTGGCTCAGCTGGTACGCAAGGCGACGACCGCACGGAGGCTTCGGCCAACATTGCCACGGACATCGGCTCAGCTGACTTAGGCTTTGCCATTGGGAGAGACAACACATTCAAGGCATTAGTGAAGACCGACGACACCGCACTCAACCGACTGCTCGACAACACACACTTCGGCATGGTGCAGGCTGAGGTGGAGGCCGACGGCACATTGGCAAAAGGGGCGCTGACGACAGTACATGCTAAGGCCAATGTAGGGCATTTCACCTACAATGGCTACGAATACAAAAACATAGGTTTTGACGGCAACTACTCGGCTGACGCCATGGACGGACAGTTGACCATGGACGACCCGAACGGACAGCTCAACGTGTCGGGAAGCATGAACAAACGGGCGGGAACGACCAGCGTGAACCTTAAGGGACTCATAGCCGACCTCGCGCCTGAGGCTCTGGGGCTTACAAGCAAATGGGGCAATGCTCGATTCTCGGCCGCTGTCAACGGCAATGTCAAGGGTAGCACGATAGCGGACGCCACTGGCTCGGTGGCCATAAGCGACTTCAAGATGGAGAAGGCCGACGACACCTACGAGCTCAACCAACTGACGCTCTCGTCGGGACTGCGCGGCACCCAACGCTACTTGGCCTTGAGGGGTGACTTTGGTCATGCTGAGATGGTGGGCAACGTGAACTTCACCACCGTGACACAGAGCATAGCCGACTTCACTCGGAGGGTGCTACCCACCTTACCGCTACTGCCGCAGCACACCAAGCATGACAACAACGACTTTCTGCTCAACGCGGAGATAACCAAGACCGACTGGTTGCAAAACATCATGCAAGTGCCGCTCACGGCCAACGGCACCATTAGTGTGAACGGAAAGGTGAGCGACACCGACAAACTGTTGTACCTCAACTGCACGGCACCGGCCATAGACTATGCCGGACAGGAGTTTGAAAACGTGGCGGTGGCCATCACGTCGCCACGAAACACCTTGCATGCAAACGTAAAGGCCACCAAACGACTCGGCGATGGTGACCGTCTGCGGATGGAACTCACAGGCAACGCACATGACAACCGTCTGGAAACATCGCTCGTGTGGAACAACGACGACAGCAACGACTTCAAGGGCCAGCTCAACGCTGACGCACACTTCGGCTCGGGCAATGGCGCAAACGGGACAGAGGTGAACATCAGACAGTCGAACATCACCATAGGCAACGCAGAATGGACGGTAAAGCCTGCTCGCATGACTATAGGCAAGAAACGCATAGGTGTGGAGGACTTCGCCATTACCCACGGTGGACAACACATTATAGCGAACGGTACGGCATCTGCCTCCACAAGCGACTCTCTGCTCATTGACCTCAACGGGATTGATGTGGCCTACGTGCTCAACCTCGTCAACTTCCATTCGGTGGACTTTGCAGGACAGGCATCGGGCCGCGCCTGCATAACCAACCCCTTCGGACGGCTTGACGCTGAGGCAAGGCTAAGCGTGAAAAACTTCACGTTTGAGGATGGGCGCATGGGCACACTCCACGCCAACGTGGAATGGAACGAGAGCGAGAAGCAGATAGATATTGATGCCACGGCCAATGACGGAGCCGACGCGATGACGCTCATAAACGGCTATGTGTCGCCCTCACGCAACTACATAGACCTTGACATCAGGGCTTTGGGCACGCACATTGACTTCGCGAGGTCGTTCACGAGCAGTTTCATGGACCGGCTGGATGGGCAAGCCAACGGAGCGGTGAGGCTGCACGGCCCACTGAACGCATTGAATCTGACGGGTGAGTTGGTTGTGGATGGTCAGGCCAACATCAGCACCACAGGCTGCACCTACAACATGCTCAGCGACACGCTGCGCTTCAAGATAGATGAGATAGAGTTTGCCAACGCCCACATAACTGACACCTACGGCAACAGCGGCTGGATAAATGGAGGCTTGCACCACAACAACCTCAAGGGGCTTTCCTATGACATTGGCATAGAGTCGGATGGGATGTTGGCGTATGACATTCGCAGTTTTGGCGACGACACCTTCTATGGCACGGTGTTCGGCTCAGGCGACATTGACATACATGGCGGCAGAGGCGAGGTGACGATGGACATGGAGGTGACACCGCAGGCCAACTCGTCGTTTGTGTATAATGCATCGAACCCTGACGGAATATCCAAGCAGGAGTTCATACGCTGGAACGACAGGACGGCTACTGCTGCAACAGACCTGACGTTGGGCAACAAGCGAGGCGACAATGCCTCATCCGACAACGGCAACAGGAAGCAGACATCGGACATGCGCATAAACTTCGCGCTCAACATGAACCCAAACGCTACCATCAAGCTGCTCATGGACAGCAAGACCAACGACTACATAACGCTGAACGGTTCAGGGGCTTTGCGTGCCACGTACTATAATAAGGGGGCGTTCAACATCTACGGAACCTATACCGTGGAGTATGGCACCTATGGGGTGACCATCCAAAACATAATAAAGAAAAATTTCACGTTCAACGACGGCGGCACCATCGTGTTCCGCGGCAATCCCTATGACGCAGAGCTAAGCCTGCAAGCCGTGCACACGGTGAGCGGAGTGTCGCTCTCCGACTTGAACATTGGCAACAGCTTCTCAAACAACACCATAAAAGTGAACTGCCTTATGAACATTGGCGGACAGCCCAACAAGCCAGTGGTTGACTTCGACATGGACATGCCCACCGTGAGCAGCGATGAGGTGCAGATGATAAGGAGCGTAATAAACAGCGAGGACGAGATGAACCAACAGGTGCTCTATCTCTTGGGCATCGGCCGCTTCTATCCGCAAGGCAACAACAACTCTACAGCGCAAAACGAGAGACAGCAGAGCCAGACATCGCTGGCCATGCAGAGTTTGCTTTCGGGCACTCTGTCATCGCAGCTCAACTCGGTACTCAACACAGTGATAAAGAGCAACAACTGGAACTTCGGAGCAAACATCTCCACGGGCGACGAGGGATGGAACAATGCCGAGTATGAGGGACTGCTTAGCGGACGTCTGCTCAACAACCGCCTACTCATAAACGGACAGTTCGGCTATCGCGACAACGCCAATACGGCCAACACGAGTTTCATAGGCGACTTCGACATCCGCTACCTGCTTACGCCCAACGGCAACGTAGCCATAAAGGTGTATAATCAAACCAATGACCGCTACTTCACAAAGTCGAGTCTGAACACACAAGGCATAGGCCTCATCCTCAAAAAAGACTTTGGCAACATTGGCGAACTGTTCAAGAAGGAAAGCAAAGACAAGAAGCGCAAAAAGTAAAGGTTCACCGCCTAAGACTACCGATAATATCAACCAGTGTTCGTGCCGGTTCGCAAGCGGCTTGATCCTGACTTCTTCAATACGCTGACCTTGATGCTGGCGGAAGCGGACGGCAGCAAGCCGAAGAAGGAAGACACCGACGATGCACATAGTCACTATATTCAAATTGCGAAAAATGCGGACAAAGACATAAGGTGCGACTAATGTCCATAACGTCCTAAAATAGAGTCAAAAAGAAATGCGCCTGATTTCTATGAGAAAAGAGGCACATTTCTCATAGAAAAGAGGCGCATTTCTCCTAGAAAAGAGGCGCATTTCTAAAAGGGTGCGAAGAGGGGTCAGAAACACTGCCAAATGTTTATACATTTGTTGCCATGGAAGCTGCCGCCTTGACACAATCGATGCTATATATATAATGTGTCCAAGTTCCGAGCTTGCGTAACGATAACATCATTTATCTTTATTTTGTTGGTGCGTTTCATGCCTTTTGCTACCTTTGCACACCCACACTTAGCATGAGAGTGCGAAACGAAAGACAAACCACACATGGCAGAAACACAAGAAATGACCGACGAGAAGGAAAGGAAAAACCCGTTTTTTGAGAAATATGGAACGCCACACGACACTGTGCCATTCGACCGCATACGCATAGAAGACTATGAGGAAGCCTTCGTGGAGGGCATAAGGCGCGACGACGAACAGATAGCGAAGATAACGGGAAACCCCGACAAACCAACTTTCGACAATACCATAATAAGCGAAGACAAAGAGGGCTACTACAGTCTGCTCTCAAGGGTTTCGACTGTGTTCTTCAACCTGCTGAGCGCTGAGACCAACGACGAGATGGACGCCTTGGCGCAGAAGATACAGCCACTGCTCACCAAGCACGCCAACGACGTGAGGCTCAACAAGAAGATGTTTGAACGCGTGAAGGCAGTGCACATGCACCACCGCAAACTCACCAAGGAGGAGAAAATGCTGCTCGACAACTGCTACTATGGCTTTGTGAGAAGCGGCGCGCTGCTCGACGACGAGGGAAAGGAGCGTCTGCGCAAGCTCACAGAGGAGGCCAGCATGCTGTCGCTGCAGTTCTCGCAGAACCTGTTGAAGGAGAACAAGGCATTCACGCTCGACATAACCGACGAGAGTCAGCTGGAGGGCCTGCCCGACACCGCACGCGAGGCCGCCGCACAGACAGCCAAGGAACAAGGCAAGGAGGGATGGGTGTTCACACTCGACACTCCAAGCTACGGACCGTTCATGACCTACTCGGCCAAGCGCGAGCTGCGCAAGCAGATGTACATGGCACGGAACACCGAGTGTACGCACGACAATGCGGAGAACAACATAGAAATATGCAAACGGCTGATAAACCTGCGCAGGGAGATGGCCCAGTTGCTTGGCTACAAGACCTTCGCCGATTATGTGCTCAAGATGCGAATGGCGGGAAGCAGTCGCAAGGTGTATGGGCTGCTCAACAGTCTCGTGGAAGCCTATAAGCCCACTGCCGTAAAGGAGGTGGAGGCTATAGAAAAGACCGCCCGCAAGACCGAAGGCAAGGACTTCAGCGTGGAACCGTGGGACTTCAGTTTCTACTCCCACAAACTGAAGTTGGCCAAGTACAACATCGACTCGGAAATGCTGCGACCATACTTCGAGCTAAGCAACGTGATAAAGGGAGTGTTCGGCCTGGCCAACCGGTTGTATGGCATTACCTTCAAGGAGAACAAAGACATCCCCGTATATCATCCCGACGTGAAGGCCTACGAGGTGTTCGACAACGACGGCTCCTATCTGGCTGTGTTCTACGCCGACTTCCATCCGCGCAAGGGCAAACACGGGGGAGCGTGGATGACGCAATACCAGGAACAATGCATCGACCTGAAAGGCGAGAACGTGCGACCACATGTGAGCGTGGTGATGAACCTCACCAAGCCCACCGACGACAAGCCCGCACTGCTCACGCTTGGCGAGGTGGAGACATTCCTGCATGAGTTCGGACACTCGCTGCACGGCATGTTCGCCAACACACGCTTCGAGAGTCTCAGCGGCACCAACGTGTGGTGGGACTTCGTGGAGCTGCCCTCACAGTTCATGGAGAACTATGCCGTGGAGAAAGAGTTTCTGCGCACCTTCGCCTTCCACTATGAGACAGGCGAGCCTCTGCCCGACGAACTGATAGAGCGCATAGTGAAGAGCCGCAACTTCCTGGCCGCCTACGGATGCATGCGGCAGGTGAGCTTCGGACTGCTCGACATGGCCTACTACACCATGAAGGAACCGTTCACTGCCGACCTTCTGACCTTTGAGAAGCACGCATGGCGAAAGGCTATGGTGACAAGGCAGTTGCCCGACACGTGCATGACGGTGCAGTTCAGTCACATCATGGCTGGAGGCTATGCCGCAGGCTACTACAGTTACAAGTGGGCCGAGGTGCTCGATGCCGACGCGTTCAGCGTGTTCAAGCGCAACGGACTGTTTGACCGTACCACGGCACAGAGGTTCCGCGACGAGATACTGTCGAAGGGTGGAACGGAACATCCCATGACACTCTACCGCAACTTCCGTGGCGGCGAGCCCACCATAGAGGCACTGCTCAAGCGCGACGGCATAAAGTATAAGTCGGCAAAAGCCAGTTCCGGCAAGGGCAAAGCCGCAGACAAGAAATAAGGAAAGAAAAAAACTATTAGCACATGGCTGACGACACGAAACAACGCAAACTGGACCTGCGCTATCTGCGCATGGCACGCATCTGGGCCGAGAACAGCTATTGCCATAGGCGTCAAGTGGGGGCCTTGGTGGTGAAGGACAAGATGATAATAAGTGACGGGTACAACGGCACGCCGAGCGGATTTGAGAATGTCTGCGAGGACAGCGACAACCTGACCAAACCGTATGTGATGCATGCCGAAGCCAACGCCATAGCAAAGTTGGCGCGAAGCTCCAACAACAGCGACGGGGCCACGCTATATGTCACGGCCTCACCTTGCATAGAGTGTTCGAAACTGATAATTCAAGCTGGCATAAAACGTGTGGTCTATGCCGAGAAATACAGACTTGAGGACGGGTTGAACCTGCTCCGCAGAGCCAACATAGAAGTGATATACCTAAATCCTGACGAGCAATGAAGCCAAACAAGTCGAACCGCTACATGCCACTGCTCATGGCTGTGTCGGTAGTGGTGGGAATAATAATCGGAACTTTCTTCGCCAATCATTTCTCGGGCAATCGCCTGAGCATCATAAACTCGAGCAGCAACAAGCTGAACAATCTCTTGCACATGATTGACGACCAGTATGTGGACACGGTCAATGTGAACGACCTTGTTGAAAAGGCCATGCCCGAGATATTGGCAGAGCTGGACCCTCACTCTGTGTATATAAGTGCCAAGGACGTGCAGGCCGCCAACGACGACCTGAAAGGCTCGTTCTCCGGTGTGGGCATTGAGTTCACCATACGTCAGGACACCATACACGTGCAGAACGTGATAAAGAACGGTCCGGCATCGCGCGCCGGCATAAAGGCGGGCGACAAGATTGTGAGTGTGGGCGGCAAACCCTTCGTGGGCAAGGAGGTGACCAATGAGGAGGCCATGCGCCGACTGAAAGGACCTAAGGACACACAGGTGAAGATAGGTGTGGTGCGCTATGGGGAGAAGAAGCCGCTCTACTTCACCATAACGCGCGGTGACATTCCACAAAAGAGTGTCTTGGCCACATATATGCTTGACGAGACCACTGGATACATAAAGATAAAGAACTTTGGCGAGAACACATATCCCGAACTGCTCATAGCCTTGGCCAAGCTCTCGCAGGAAAACTTCGAGAACCTTGTGATAGACTTGCGCGGCAATACGGGCGGCTATCTCGTGGCGGCCGTACAGATGGCCAATGAGTTTCTGCCTAAGGACCGTTTGATAGTATATACCCAAGGACGGCACTCGCCTCGCCAAGACTACAACAGCGACGGTCGCGGCAGCTACCAGAACATGCCGCTCGTGGTGCTCATAGACGAAGGGTCGGCATCGGCGGCGGAGATATTCGCCGGAGCCATACAAGACAACGACAGGGGCACTATCATAGGCCGTCGCTCGTTTGGCAAGGGACTCGTGCAACAGCCCATAGCCTTCAACGATGGGTCGATGGTAAGGCTCACCGTGGCGCGCTACTACACTCCGTCGGGACGCTGCATACAAAAGCCCTACACCATGGGTGGCGACAAGAGCTATGAGGATGACTTGATAGACCGCTATGAGCATGGGGAGTACTTCTCGCAGGACAGCATAAAGCACACTGGTGCAGCGTTCCACACTGTGATGGGACGTGTGGTGTATGGCGGCGGTGGCATAACTCCCGACACGTTCATACCAGAGGACACGTTGGACATGACTTCCTACTACAAGGAGGCAAGTCTAAGCGGACTCATACTGCAGTTTGCCTACTCCTATACCGACGACAACCGCCCAAAACTCTCCAAGTATAGCGATATGGAAGAGTTGGCTGCTTACTTGGTGAAACAGAACACCGTGGAGAAGTTCGTGTCGTATGCCGAGAAGAACGGCTTGCGCCGGCGCAACCTGATGATAAAGAAGTCGCACAAGCTGCTTGAACGCTACATCAACAGTAGGATAATATATAATATGCTCGACGATGAGGCTTGGACGGAATATCTAAACCAAGACGACCCGGTGATAAAGGCCACGCTCAAGGTGTTTCGCAACAAGGCGGCTTTCCCCAAGAAGCCGGAGGGAAAGACTGCAAACAAGCAAAAGCGTAAGACTGCCAACCGGCATGGCTGGTAAAGCCTTGGCAAATCCTACGCGACAAGTCCTCACGCCATGCTTAAGGCCGAGCTAAGAAGTGTCATACGCGACCGCAAACGACAGTTCACCAAGCAACAGCTTGGGCAGATGTCGCTTGCGGTCGTGGAAAGACTTCTCGCCCATCCACGCATAATAGCCTCACGCACCATACTCTTGTATTGTTCATTGCCCGATGAGGTTGACACCCGCGTCGCCCTTGAGCGTCTATGCCACAAGAGGGTGTTGCTGCCCAAGGTGACAGGCGACACGACCATGGAACTGCGCTTATACACTGGGCCACAAGACCTTGAGAAGGGGGCTTTTGGCATAATGGAACCCACGGGCACACCATTCCATGACTACGAGAGCATAGATGTGGCGGTGGTGCCAGGCATGGCTTTCGATGCGCAAGGCCACCGTTTGGGACGTGGGCGCGGCTACTACGACCGATTGTTGGCGCAGATGCCCAACATATATAAAATAGGTGTATGTTTCGGTTTCCAACTTTTGGAAACCATTCCGTCGGAAGACACCGACATAAGTATGGACGAAGTTATTTGTTAGAACCTTATATCCACAATGACCTCACTGCCCACAAAGGCGTTGAGCTGTTGCACCAGTTCCTTACGTCTCATGCTTAAGTCGGCACGCAAGGCCGGACTCGACAAGTGGACGAAAAGCGTCTGATTGCGTATGTAAGCATTGGTGGTGTAGCGCGCTATGACACTCCCTGCCACCTTTGGCCACGCCTCCACAAGCCGCTTTTGCAACAGCGGGGTCTCAAGTCCCTGCTTGCGCAGGTTGCTCATAATCAGTTCGGCTATGCCCTTTACTTCGCGTCTGAACATTCTCTTTCTGTTATCTCTCCGTTTTCAACTTCAAATATCTTATAGTCGAAGGAACAGCTGTGCAAGATGCTGTCTAGATGGTCACGGTTGGTGTCGGTAATGAGTATCTGGCCGAAGCCGTCGCCCGACACGAGTCTCACTATCTGTTCCACACGCTTGGCATCGAGCTTGTCGAAGATGTCGTCCAACAGCAATATGGGCACCGTGTGGGCGGCGGTGCGCTTGAGGAAGTCGAACTGTGCCAACTTCAAGGCCACCACGAAAGTCTTGTTCTGTCCCTGACTGCCCTCACGCTTCATGGTGTGGCCGCCAATGGTAAACTCCAGTTCGTCGCGGTGTATGCCATGCAGTGAGTAGCCCACGGCTCGGTCCTTTGTACGGTCACGCCGTATCACGTCGAGAAGCGGCCCCCGTTGGCAGTGCGATACATACTCCAGTCCCACTTGCTCGCGGCCCTCGGATATGTGGCCATAGAACTCTTGAAATAGGGGTATCAGATCCTCCACAAAAGTCTTGCGCTTGGAGTATATGACTTCGCCGTTCATCGCCATCTGCTCTTCCCAGATATCCATGAGTGCTGCGTCAGGCTCATCCTCAGTCTTCAATAGTGTGTTTCGCTGCTGTAGAGCCTTGTTGTAGCGAGTGAGTGCTTCGATATAGCTGTGGTCATACTGCGAGATTACCATGTCCATCAGCTTACGCCGCTCTTCACTCAGCCCGTTTATGAGCAAGGTGTCGTCGGGCGACACCATTACAAGCGGAATCATGCCTATGTGTTCCGACAGACGCTTATACTCCTTCTTGTTGCGCTTGAAATGTTTTTTGGAGCCACGTTTCATGCCGCAGTAAACACTCTCGGGTTCGCCTGTGTCTGAGATGTACAAACCGTCGAGCACAAAGAACTCCTGATTGTGCCTGATTACCTGTGAGTCGATGGGATTGAGCGTGCTGCGGCAAAACGACAGATAGTAAACAGCGTCAAGCACATTGGTCTTGCCAGTACCATTGCGCCCTAAGAGACAGTTCATCTTGGGTGACAGCGACAAATCCGCCCCCGCAATGTTCCTATAGTTTAATATCGATAGTTTTTGGAGAATCATTAGAACCCATCTTTACACTTGCAAAGTTAAACCTTTTGGAAGTCTTAAACGAAAAAAGTCTATTATAAATTTCCCCATACGAGATAAAATAACTAATTTTGCCACCCAAACAAATGTAATAACAACTGAAAAGATAATGGCAAAGAACCAACAACCCCAAGGCTCGCTCAAGGAGGAGCCGATCAGCAAGTCGGAAGCTTTCTTTACAAAATACAAGAAGGCTCTCCTTTACGGAGTGATTGCCGTAGTGGTAATCATAGCAGGTATTGTAATCTACGACAACTATGTGGCCTCTCCACGTGAGGACAAGGCCAGCACCACTCTGGCCAAGGGACAGGACTACTTCGGTATGGAGCAGTTTGACAAAGCCCTCAACGGCGACGGTGCAGGCTATCCCGGTTTCGTGGCAATAGCTAATGACTACAGCAGCACCGATGCTGGCAACCTTGCCAACTTGTATGCTGGTCTTTGCTACGCTCGCCTTGACAAGTGGAACGATGCTGCTGCCTATTTGGATAAGTTCGATACCAAGGGCGACATGATGATTAGCCCTGCAGCTGAGGCAGCCCTCGGCAATGCCTACGCTCACCTGAACCAGCTCGACAAGGCTGTGTCGCACTTGAAGAAGGCTGCGGAAAACGCTGACAACAACAGTCTCTCGCCCACATTCCTCATTCAGGCTGGTGAGATTTTGGAGAGCCAAGGCAAGAAGGACGAGGCACTGAAACTGTATCAGGAAATTAAGGAGAAGTACCTAAACTCCATGCAGTATCAGACCATCGACAAGTACATAGAACGCGCCACTACAAAATAAAGCAAGCGAAAATATGGCGACCGCACTCCATAACTTTTCCAACTATGACACAGCCTCCGTGCCCGACGCAAGTAATATGTGCTTCGGTATAGTGGTGGCTGAATGGAACGAAGAGATAACGGGCGCACTGCTCAAAGGGGCGGTGGACACGCTTGAGAAGCACGGCACACTGCCGGAGAACATTCACGTGAAGTCGGTGCCTGGGAGCTTCGAACTCATCTACGG
>CAVHDN010000032.1:0-12367 GCA_963634315.1 Flexilinea sp.
AACCGATGGTTTCCACGGCGGAAACCAGTGGTTTCCACGGCGGAAACCGATGGTTACTTAGATGTGTCGCGAAATAGTGACTGCGTTTAGCCGTCGCAGGAAGACTGAGTTGTTACAGACAAACGAGTGCAGAGCTTAAATAAACATAAAAAAGAGAGCAAAAACCACATGATACACAAAGAATTAAACTTAATTTTATAACTTTGCAGCGTGTTTTTCATGGTATTAGATTATTAAGGTTAAACAGGGAATTGTTTGTCGTGAGACAATCAATTCCTTTTTTTATTCGATATGATTTATTTTGCAAAAATACAATGAACAACAAGCAAAATCAACACACTAAATCACAGCTACTACGGCATAAACAACCAATAGAAGTTACGTCTCCGCTGAAAAAGGCTGGCGGCAGTAAGCACAGCGACTGCTACCACATAGAGCAAGACAACCTGAAGTAGGGAGAGCGGCGGCACACTGACAGAAGCGCATGGCCATGAGGCTATGGAAGCAAGCATGACGTTGACTCCAGAAACGAATTTGTCAAGCAAGAATGCGACCCAACTGCCCACAAGAGGCACAAGCGAAAAGAGGGGCAGAGCGAGAAACATATAGATGATGAACGTGGCAGCGGGTACGACAATGAGGTTGGCAACAAGAAAATATACGGGCAAGCGGCCGAAATAGGTGGCCACTAATGGCACGGTGCCAATGGTGGCTATCATGGACATAAGTACGAGTTGCCAAAAGAAGCGCACCAGAGGATGACGTTGTTGGAATGGCAGTGGCACTATGGGCGACAGAGATGAGTGGAAGGCCAGAATGAACGCCATGGCCGAGAAAGACAGTTGGAAGCCAAGGTCGAACAGTGTGAACGGATTGACCACAAGCATGAGCCAAGCCGTAAAGGCCAATACGTTGAGAGATGCGCCACGACGGTTGGCAAGGCCAACGATGGAATAGACAGTGAGCATGACAGCCGCACGAACCACCGACGAAGACATGCCCACCATGAACACATAGCACCAAATGGCGACAACGATGAGCAACTCATGTATGAACCATCGTCTGCGTCCACAACTAAACAATGACAACAGACCGTATATGATGCCAAGATGCATGCCCGACAAGGCGAGGATGTGCGATGTGCCAGCTACGGAATAGGCATCACGCACAGCGGCTGACACTTCGGTTTTATTGCCAAGCACCATGGCGGAGGCCACGGCAAGGTTTTGTCCTGAAAGTCCTAAGTGTGAATAACGCTCGGCTATGCGGTGGCGCAGGCACAATGTCGAAAGACGGGCGCGCGTTAGCAACGATATTGAGGACAGGCTGATGCTGGCAACATACCAATGGGCAGGACGTACGCTGGCTGTGGCCACTATGCCACGGCCCTTAAGGTAAGATATATAGTCGAAAGCCATGCCTTGGCGTGAACGAGGCTCGCGAAACTGTGCGTCAAGCACGATGCCCTCGCCAACAGAGAGTCTGTCAGAGGTAGTCGTTGCGTCGGCGAAATAAGCTCGCACGCCTTTGCCTGACAGTGGGCCAGACACTATTATGAGGTCAGCGCGCATGGACGACCGTCCCACTGCCACAGGTTCATCAGCAACTACAGCCTCACACATGCACCTCAGCGGTAGTGGAGGCGTTTGCAGTCGCCACATAGCCACGTCAACAGCCAACCATCCAACCAATAAAGAAAGTGTTAGCACAAGCAGAGTGCCAAACAACGGGCGGCCGAGAAGCCCAAAGGCTATAACCAATAAGAAGCCAAACAAACACAACAACCATTGCCAACCAAAAGGCAAGCTGATGCGCATGCCAGCCAGGATGCCGCAAATGAAACAAAGGAGTAAGGGCACAAGTGGATAGAAGCTAAACACCTTACGGATTAAGACTGAAGGTTTGAATAGTACGCTTGCTCCCATTCTACTGATATTTAATTCCCTAACAAAGCGATATAAACAAGCATCAAGAAAGCGGAGCAGAACACATGACATTCATGTGCCCAGCTCCGCTTAAAAGATTTATGCTATTACTTAGTCGCAAGCTACCACAATCCAATCATAGACGCAGCTGCACACGCCAAACAAAGCAATACCTATGGTACAGAGTGTGAGCGCAAGCTTGGTGTTACAGTCGCTGCTGAACGTAGGCAGCGGTGTTTCGGTCTTGTTAATGTACATACACTTCACTATCTTCAGATAGTAGTACAAGCTTGGCACGGTGTTTATCAAAGCTATCAACACCACTGCATAAGCGATGGTGGTGCCTTGACCTGCGGCAGCCATGAACACGAAGAACTTGCAGAACATACCGGCAAACGGTGGGATGCCTGCAAGCGAGAACAAGGCAAGCGTCATGAGGAACGACAGTTTGGGATTGGTCTGATAGAAACCGTCGTAGCAACTCATCTTGGTAGAACCGCCACGTGTCTCAACCACATTGATTACGGTGAACACTGCCATATTGGCCACCACATATATGAGTACATAGTACATCAAAGCGGTGAGACCAAGACTGCTGTTACCCAAGGCTGCAAGCATTATATAGCCGGCCTGTGAGATAGAGCTGAATGCCATGAATCGCTTAAGTTCAGTCTGGCGCAGCGCAAACAGGTTGGCAATGGTGATGGTGAGCACTATCACGATGTAGAGCAAGTACTCCCAATATTCTACCATAGGAGCGAACACCTTCATGAGTATGGTCATGAGGGCAAAGGCAGCAGCACCCTTAGACACTACACTAAGATATCCTGTGACTGCTGTAGGCGCACCCTGATATGTGTCGGCTGTCCAAAAATGGAAGGGCACAAGTGAAATCTTGAAACCCAAACCGCTGAAGAAGAACACAAGCCCCATTATGGTGAGCGGGGTAGCTGTGATCTTGGCGGCGACATCATCAAAGTAGAGAGTACCCACAGCTCCGTAAAGGAACGATATGCCATAGAGCATCACGCCACTCGAGAACGTAGCTGTAAGTATGAACTTTGCAGCACCTTCGGCAGAATTCTTCTTGAACTTGTCAAAAGCAACGAGACATGCCATAGGCACTGACGCCATCTCAAGTCCAAGGAAGAACATGAGGAAATGACCTGAAGAAATCATGATGTACATGCCAAGCAATGTTGACACGAGCAGAGCATAAAACTCTCCTTCCTTGTTGCGAACGTCAGAGCGCTCCACCCAAGGCTGAGCCATAATCATCACTATAACTGCGCCAGCGGTGAGAATGACCTTCATCACATTGGCAGCGGCAGTAGCTACATAAAGACCAGCAAAGGCTGTGGCTGGTGTTGCCATGAAGCAAACGACAATTTGGAGTGCCAACAGCACACCCGTCAGCAGGCTCAATGTGGTGTGTTTCTTCTCGCCTTTCATTATAAGGTCGGCAAGAAACACTATTACCAAGACAACCATCAGAGTGGCTTCTGGAAGCATATTAAAAAACTGACTGTAATCCATCTTTTTTGTTCCTACTGCTTTTACATGTTAATGACACTGAGGATTGGGCCTACCGCATCGCTAATGGCATTGCTTGCCCAGAAGGGGAACGAGCCAAGGCCAGCTACACAGAAGATGAGGCAGCCTACGGCAAAACGCTCGTCCCATGTAGCATCGGTAAGTTCAAGGTAGTGCGGATTGGTTACCTTCTCGAAAAGTATGAAGCCCACCGTACGCAGTATATATACAGCCGTCACGACAATGGATGTGATGGCTATGATGGTGCAGCAGCGGTGGAACATGTCGGGGTTCTCAAACGAGCCTGTGAAGATGGTCATTTCTGCGATGAAGCCAGAGAAGCCGGGAAGACCAAGATTGGCAAGACCGGCAATGACATAGCCTACCGACAGGAAGGGCATGATTTTCATCAGTCCGCCAAGTTCGCGGATGTCACGGGTGTGAGTGCGGCCGTAAATCATACCGATGAGGGCGAAGAACAAGGCCGTCATCAAACCGTGGGAAAGCATCTGCAGAATGGCTCCCGTGCACGACACCTTGGTCATCATAAGCAAGGCGAAAAGCACAAGACCACAGTGTGACACAGAGGAGTAGGCATTGATAAACTTCAAGTCGGTCTGTACACAAGCTGAGAAAGCTCCATAGACAACCGAGATTGTGGTGAGAATGAGGAATATCCAAGCCAAGTCCTGAGCTGCATTGGGCAGAAGGAACATGGCAATGCGGAAACATCCGTAACCTCCAAGCTTCATCAGCACACCAGCATGGAGCATGGACACCGACGTGGGGGCACAGCCATGACCGATGGGCGACCAGGTATGGAACGGGAACAGCGCACCAAGCACACCAAAGCCAATGAATACAAATGGGAACAGCACGTTTTGCGTGTGTGCGGGTATCATGTTGTGGTGGGCTATTTCAAGGATGTTCATTGTGGTTGCACCATTGAAGAAATATATGCCGATAATACCAAGGATGATGAGGGCCGAACCACCCATGAGCATAAGGGTAAGTTTCATAGCTGCATATTCCTTGCGTCCCGAGCCCCAATATCCGATGAGCAGGTACATGGGGATGAGGGCCACTTCATAGAACATGAACATGGCAAAAAGGTCAATGCAGATGAAGAAACCATATACTCCTGTAGAAAGGAGTGTGAACCACATGAAGAACTCTTTGGTTAGCGGCTTCAACTTCCATGAAGCGAAAGTTCCGGTGAACACAATGATGCTCGAAAGCAAGAGCATGACCACCGAAATGCCATCAACACCAACGGCATAGTTGATGTGAAGAGCGGGGAACCAAACTGTGGAAGCCTGCAAAAGCATCTCAGCATCGTTGCCAGAGGCGCGCTCCGAAACAAAATAGTACGTGAGCCACACCGACAAAGCCAAAAGACACGATGCGCCAGTGACCATCACACCCCGTACCTGATTGACATTACGCGCAAGCCAAAGGCCAAGCAACATCAATACGGGGATTACTACGAATAAACTTAATATACTCATCTTCTTGTTATATGCAAAGTAATACTAATGTTAAAGCCACAGTACCAGTGAGGAACCATATAGCATACTGGCGCACGTCACCGCTCTGCCAGGGACGGATGGTCTCACCAGCCTCGTTGGCACTCCATGCACTGAAGTCAATAAGACCGTTGATGATGTGATTGTCTATCCAACGTACGGGATAGGACACGAAACGGAACAGAATCTTATGGGTAACAAACATATAGACCTCATCGAGATAAAAACGCTTGTAGGCCCAACGGTGCAAACGGGGGAAAGTAGCATACAGCTTGTCGGCAATAGGTTGCTTCTCTCCTTTATATATATAGGTGGCCAAAGCTATGGAGGCTATGGCAATGACGGTCGATGTAGCTGCCACCTGTGTGTCGAAATGCACAGTATAGGCAGTACCAGCGGCACTCACAATGGAACCGAAACTTGCCCAACTCCAATCGAAGAAACCTCCAAGAGTGGTGAACACACCAACGCCTACAGTAACAACACAGAGGAACACCAACGGGAAAGTCATCGTGGCAGGTGCCTCATGCGGTGTGTGCTCGGCGTGAAGTTCCTTGTTCTCTGTTCCCCAGAATATGCCGTAATACAGACGGAACATGTAGAAAGCAGTCATGGCTGCAACACCAGTCATCCACCAACCGCAAAGACTTGAGTACTCAAAGCAAGCTGTAATTATCTCGTCCTTAGAGCTGAAGCCCGAGAAGAACGGTATGCCCGCAATGGCAAGACATGATATGAGGAATGTGACATGGGTTATAGGCATATACTTGCGCAACCCACCCATGGTTGACATCTCGTTGGAGTGTACGGCATGGATGATACAACCAGCACACAGGAACAAGCAGGCCTTGAACATGGCGTGTGTAAACAGGTGGAACATGGAAGCCATATAACCAAGCTGTGCGTGATTGTCAAGAACTGCACCATGATGACCAGGCAGACAAACGCCAAGAGCTACCATCATGAAAGCTATCTGAGAGATGGTTGAGAAGGCGAGCACACGCTTGATGTCGCTCTGGGCACAAGCCACGGCTGCTGCATAGAATGCGGTAAACGCTCCCACAACAACGATAATCTCCATGGCTTGAGGAGCATACACAATCCAAATGGGGAACATGCGTGCTATCTGAACCACGCCGGCTACAACCATGGTAGCAGCATGGATAAGAGCCGAAACAGGTGTCGGGCCTTCCATGGCATCGGGCAACCAAATGTGCAACGGGAACATTGCCGACTTACCCGCACCACCAATGAACATCAGCACGAGGGCAGTGGGAAGGATGAATCCTCCTGCGGCCACAGCACGAGCGGTGTCGCACTGGGTAAAGGCAGTCATGCCTTCAGCCATTTGCACTTCGGTTCCTGTGAACGAGAAGTTGAACGAGCCGGTATAGTATCCGAATATCAATATGCCTATCAAGAAGAACATATCGGCGAAACGCGTAACGATGAAAGCCTTCTTGCTAGCGTGCACAGCAGCATGCTGCGTGTAGTAAAATCCAATGAGCAAGTAAGAGCTAACACCCACAAGTTCCCAAAACATGTACATCTGGAAGATGTTGGTGGCCAACACAAGACCGAGCATTGACATGGTGAAGAGCGAAAGGAAAGCATAATAACGCTGAAAACCTTTCTCGCCGTGCATATAGCCGAAGGAGTAGATGTGCACCATAAGGCTCACCGTGGAGATGACTATGAGCATCATAACCGAAATCGGGTCGAGCAAGATGCCCAAGTCGAAGTGAAGCGACCCGAGGGGCAGCCACGTGTAGTTGTAAGGCACTGTTGTAGCGAACGTGCCGTCGGCCAAACGCGGTGAGGTGAAGTACTGGAAAGCCGTGATGTAGCTAAGTATGGTCACCAAGCCAAGCGAGCATGTGCCTATAAGACCAGCCGTCTTGTGCGACCAAGCATACTTGTTTCCCGCAAAGTCGGGCAGGCCTATGACAAGGAAACTCGCCAAAGGCAACAGGAGTATCAACAATGAATATGTATAATCCATAATGCTTACTAATGTTTCATGTTTTCAATACTGTTCACCTGATCGCTGTTGAAATTGCGGTAAACATTGATGATGATAGCTATGGCCACTGCACTCTCGGCTGCGCTCACCCCTATAGAGAAGAGCGTCATGAAGAAACCTTCCAGTTCGCCGGGGAACAACAAGCGGTTGAATGCGGCAAAGTTGAGGTCAACTGCATTTAGTACCAACTCAACAGCGATGAGCATGGCTATGAGGTTGCGGCGTGTCACGAAGCCGAACACTCCGATGAAGAACAACAGTGCGCTAAGCACAAAATAAAACTCTACTGGTACCATTGTCACTTTTTCTCCTCTTCTTTACGTGCAACGACTATGCCTCCAATAATGCAGGCCAAAAGGAACACAGATATGAACTCGAACGGGAGCACATATTGATATTTATCACTGCCGAGCAGAGCCATACCCACGGTATCCATAGGTACTTCAACATCGGCTTGGGTATCGCCCATATACAGGAAGCTGTTCTTCAGCAGCACACCTACCACGGTGACCAGACCTACAATAGTCATCAGACCGCCAAACGCCACGCGACTACCCTTGAGTCTCTCAACGAGACCTTGCAGCGTACGCTTACTAACCAGTTGTATGGCGAAGATGTACATCATAGTCAGAGCACCTGCATATATGCTAATCTGTGCCGCTCCAAGATAGGTATAGTCAAGCAGGAAATAAAGTCCAGCCACTCCAAAAAGCACAAACAGCAGGAACGTTACCGCACGCATGATGCGCTTTGTGAGCACGCACATGATGGCCGAGCCAAGTATGACGACCGCCAAAATGCAAAACATAATCAAATTAGCCATTTTGCGAAACTTCCTCTTTATTTTGTTTTAGTGTTAAACTTGCCTATCTCCTGAGGCGCCCCACCATCGATAATGTTGGGCAGACTGCCGCCGGTATATACTTCCTTGTCAAGGTGGAGCACCAACTTTTCGCGGTCGAACACCGAATTCTCGAAGTCGTTGGTGAACTCTATTGCATCGAAATTGCAAGCGTTCACACACAATTCACAGAACATGCAGTCACCGAGGTCATACTGATAGTCTATGAGTTGGCGTTTCTTCTTGCCCGTCTCAGGGTCGGAAACCATCTCATGGGTTATCTTTATAGTCTCGTTAGGGCATGCCTTTTCACACATGGTACAAGCCACACACTTGTGGGTACCGTCCTCATTGCGCTTGAACACAAGTCTTCCGCGGTGACGCTTCGACACATGGAGTGTGGTCTTGCGGTTCTCGGGATACTGCTCGGTGCTCTTGGGCGTGAAATACTCCTTGATGGTCACCTTCATACCCGTGGCAAGCGTCTTCATTGCCGCCCCGATTTCTCCGAAATATGATTTTTTAGAATCTTCCATTTCCTTCTTTTATATTAAAAGTGCCATCCAAAAGCCACTATTATTGTCATCAACACAAGATTAATCAGACACAAGGGCATCAGATACTTCCATTCCAGCTTCAGTATTTGGTCGATGCGCAAACGTGGGAACGTCCAACGGACCCACATAAGCAGCCACACAACGGCAAAGGTCTTGCCTAAGAACCAAACCAAACCGGGGATATAGTTCATCACAGTGTCAAAGCCGTCTATGCCGATGTTCACAGGTGCCCATCCTCCGAGGAACACAGTGACAGCCACTGCCGACACAACGAAGAGATTAAGATACTCTGCAAGATAGTAGAAGCCAAAGCCCATGCCGCTATACTCTGTATGATAGCCAGCGGTAAGTTCGCTCTCAGCCTCGGCCAAGTCGAAAGGACCACGATTAGCCTCGGCATTGCCTGCCACAAGAAATACCAAGAATGCTATCACAGCTGGTATGTGGCCTTGGAATATAAGCCAGTTCCAAGGGCCTACCTGTGCTTCAACAATGCCAGACATCTGCATCGTGCCGGTAAGTATGACAGCCGTTATGAGACACAGGCCGAGAGACATCTCGTAGGAGATGAGCTGTACCGCACCACGCATAGCCGACACCACACTATATTTGTTGTTACTACCCCAACCAGCCATAAATATGCCAAGGATGCCTATGCTTGACACGGCCGTGAGGAGGAACACACCAACGTTAAAGTCGAGCACTGTGGCACCATTATTCCAGGGAAGGAACGAGAACGTGCCAACCGAGGCTATTATGACTAAGAAAGGAGCCACAAAATAAAGCAGCTTGTCGGCCTTGTCAACGGTGAATATCTCTTTTATGAGCATTTTCAACACGTCGGCAAACACCTGGAACACACCCCAAGGACCGACACGCATCGGGCCAAGACGGCATTGGAAGTAGGCGCACACCTTACGTTCCATGAATATCAAGATGATAGCCAGCACGGCATAGCCCACCAGTATGAGCACGCCCACCAGTATGCACTCGATAAGGGTTGACCAGAAGTCGCCAAGACCAAGCGTCAGGCGGAGCAGCGAGTCGAACCACGTTGTTACTATACTGAAATCAAACATTTGACTATTGATTTGTGAGTTACTTTTTGTCTTTCTTTATCTGTCGATGTCGGGAATGACGAAGTCTATGGCTGCACCGGTGGTGATGAGGTCGGCAATCTTCTGCCCACTACACATCTTGTCGAGCGCGCCAGTGAGCGTCAGTCCCATCGGACGCATTTTCATGCGATAAGGACTCTTGTCGCCACGTGAGTCAAGATATACTCCAAACTCTCCGCTTGCGCCCTCAACCGAGAAGTACCACTGTCCTTCCGGCACCTTGATGATGGGTTTCTGCTTGATGTAGAAGTCACCTTCAGGTATATTGTCTATGAGTTGCTCAATGATGTCGAGGCTTTGGTATATTTCCTCAATGTGTACATAGTAGCGAGCCATAGAGTCACATCCCGTAAGGGTTATCTCCTTCCAATCAACCTCGTCATAACAGTCGTAGGGATGACGTTTGCGAGTGTCATTGTGCCATCCAGCTGCACGTCCGGCAGGTCCTGTCACACCATAGTTGATGCAGTCCTCAAGTCCCATCGGTCCTACGCCTTCCAAACGGTTGTGTGTTATCACGTTGTCACCGAACACATCAAGATATTCCTGCACCATCGGACGCAGATACTTGCACAGTTTCTTTGTGTTGGAAACAAAGTTGGGGTCGATGTCTGCCTGACATCCGCCAATGCGATAGTAGTTCATAATGAGGCGACCGCCCGTGGTTTCCTCCATGACATTGAGCACGTGCTCGCGGTCACGCATGCAATAGAGGAACGCTGTGAGGGCGCCCAAGTCTTGTGCTGTACATCCGAGGAAGAGCAAGTGGCTGTTTATGCGCTGCAATTCATCCATAATTGTACGGATGTAGTGTATGCGATCAGAAAGCTCAACACCCATACCTTCCTCTATCACACCCACAAGGGCGTGGCGGTGCATCATGGCCGACAGATAATTTAAACGGTCTGTCAGAGCGAGGGTCTGCGGATATGTCATGCCCTCCCACATCTTCTCGATGCCACGATGTATATAGCCTAAGTGGGGATATATCTTCTTGACAGTCTCACCCTCAAGCACAGTCTGCAAACGC
The DNA here is from genome assembly GCA_963634315.1 of Flexilinea sp. GTDB lineage: Bacteria > Bacteroidota > Bacteroidia > Bacteroidales > Bacteroidaceae > Prevotella. Next base: position 10,554 of record CAVHDN010000032.1, read on the forward strand.
AGCACACCATGGGTGGATGGATGGTTGGGGCCGATATTCACCACATAGTCGTCATCACCAAACAAACGATGGCGTGTTGCCACAAGTTTACCGTCCTCATTGAGATTATATTCTACGGTATAATCTTCCTCAGGTTCATCGGTTAGAGGGAAGCGGTTTGCCTCCGGACTATCATCAAAACTCTTAAGCAAGGGATGGCCATTGAAATCGGTACGGAGGAACAGACGGCGCATATCAGGATGACCGAGGAACTTGATGCCCACAAAGTCGAACACCTCACGCTCCAGCAAATCAGCCGACTTCCACAAATTGAGAACCGAAGGTATAACATCGCTACCATCAACCTTCTTTGCGATTGTCCTTACCGAGCAACGCTCTGCTGTGTCGGTATTTTCAAGTATATAAACACATCCTAAGCCATCCTCGCCGAAGTCTTCACCTATGATGGTAACAAGGTAGTCGAAATGTTTCTCGTTCTTCAGCTTCGCCATCTCTGCGGCAAAGACATCGAATGTGAGTTCTATGTTGTTAAGTTTCATAATCTCTTTCTTATACCATATTACTTTAGTCTTCCGTTGTATCGACTTTAGCGTTGAAGTCCTCAGGCACATCGGTAACGATTATAGGTTCCTTTTGTCCAAGCTTTTGCGTTGCAGTAAGATTCTCATTGCTAAGTCCACGAAGTCCACCTTTAGCCATCGACTCGGCTTTCTCCGCCTTAGTCATCTTATGGTTGGCTCCGCCGAAGAATTTCTCTATCTTTACCTTGCGCTGTAGCTGCATCATTCCGTAAAGTATTGCCTCTGGACGTGGAGGACAACCAGGCACATACACATCAACAGGCACCAACTCACTGATACCTCGCACGACATTGTAACTTTTCTTGAAAGGACCACCGCTAATGGTACAACCGCCAACAGCCACAACATACTTGGGTTCGGCCATCTCGTCATATAAACGTTTGAAAACAGGAGCCATCTTGTTGGTTATGGTGCCAGCACACATAATCAGGTCGGCCTGACGGGGTGAATTGCGCGTCACCTCAAAACCGAAGCGGGCGAAATCATAACGGGCACATCCAACAGCCATAAACTCAATGCCACAACAGCTTGTTCCGAATGTAAGCGACCAAAGGGAGTTTGAGCGTCCCCAGTTAATGGCCTGGTCAAGCGACCCCACCACAACATTGCAACCTCCCTCATGCAGTTCCTCAACAATCTTCTCAAGCGTCTCGTTATCCTTGAACTCTCCGTATGGGATACTCTTGATGACAGGCTTTCTCACTTCCATTCCAATGCTCCTTTCCGCCATGCATAGGCAAGGCCAAAGACAAGAACCAACAGAAAGAAGCCGATACTGCAAATGGCCATCACTCCAAACTGCTTCACCACTACTGCCCAAGGATAAAGGAACACAGTCTCTATGTCAAACATCAAGAAGAGGATGGCAAAGAGATAATAGCCAACATGGACTGGTATCCATGATGACCCTTTCGTTGGGATACCACACTCAAACGGCTCGCCCTTAACTGGATTGTAGGAACGGGGACCAACAAGCTTGGCCACCACATACGCACCAACAACCAGCACGACTGCCGTTAGGATTACGGTAATGAACAAAGTAAAATACATAAAAGTTATAATATTATAAATTTATATGCAGCTTTAGCGGTTGCAAAGGTAGCAAATTTATCGCAAAGAAACATAACAGGAGAGACAAATAAATGAAGATAAGGAAAAACAAACATATAACAATATAAACGCGAAACGCCCCGAGGGCATGTAGTCCTCGGGGCGCGCTTCCAGGCGCTCTCC
>CAVHDN010000033.1:0-11768 GCA_963634315.1 Flexilinea sp.
GGGCATGGGCGGTGCAATGGACGCTTTGGGGGCCGACCTCTCAACCATTAGCAGTAATCCCGCAGGCATCGGACTGTTCAGAAGATCGCAGGCAAAGGTGTCGTTTGGTGTTGTGTCGCAGGATGATGCTTCCAGCTTTGGTGGAGCCGACAAGACCACGATGAGCTTCGACCAAGCCGGATTTGTCTATGCCATGCGCACAGGAAAGCAGTCGTTCCTCAACGTTGCGCTCAATTATCACAAGAGCACCAACTTCGACCAGATACTGTCGGCGGCATCTGCTCTCAACAATGCATCGCAGAACAAACTGTCTTATCTGAAGGGGGCAAATGGAGTGTTCTCGCTTGCTAAGAGTGGAGATGTGATACTCGGCTATGACGGCAATTCCAGTAGTGTGAGCAACCTCTACAATGCCACCGATTACATTTACTATAACGCTATGCTGTCGCAGGAAAACAAGCAGACAGGCCGCACTGACTTTTTCTTCAACAACGCAACGGGCTATGCTTTCGACCGTGGTAACACTGGCTACATAGGCAACTATGAACTCAACTTCAGCACGAACCATAGTGACCGTCTCTACTTCGGCCTGACCATTGGCATCAACGATGTGCATTACAACGCCTATAGTCAATACACGGAGCAACTCGTAAACAGCCAAAACGAATCGGTGGGCTCGGTGACAGTGACCGATGACCGTCACATAACGGGTACGGGCTTCAGCATAAAGGCCGGTGCCATTGTGCGCCCTGTGGCCGACTCGCCATTCCGCATAGGTTTGTCAATTGCCTCGCCGACGTTCTACGACCTCACAAGCTCCAACTATACGAAGCTTGACAACAACTCTACTGTGGGTTCTTACGATTATGGCCAACAGAGCTCTACCTATGAGTTCAGGTTGAACACACCTTGGAAGTTCGGACTGAGTGCAGGCACCACTTTTGCCAACTGCCTTGCTATAGGTGCTGTATATGAATATTCCGACTACGGAACCCTTGACACTCGCATAAAGGACGGGGGCTATGAAGACTGGTATGGCGACTACTATGTGTCAAGCAGTAGCGACAAGGTTATGAACACCGCCACAAAGCAGACGCTGAAGGGTGTGAGCACGCTCAAAGTCGGTGCGGAGTTCCGTCCTGACCCATCCATCGCTGTTCGCTTGGGCTACAACTATGTGTCGCCGATGTACAACAAGTATGCAGAGAAGGGCACGCTTGTCAACACTATAAGCAATGCCTACACCTCGACAACCGACTATACCAACTGGAAAGCCACCAACCGCTTGACCTGTGGCTTGGGCTACACCATCGACAAGTTCACCGTTGACTTGGCCTACCAGTATTCGATGCAGAAAGGTACGTTCTATCCTTTTGCCGACTATACCTCGAAGGATGACTCCAACTGTGCCGATGGTGTTGATGTGAAGAACAACCGGCATCAAGTGTTGTTGACTCTTGGCTACGCTTTCTAAGGTGATCATGCTTCGCAATCAAAGAGAAAGGGGAGTGACTGAATCACATTGCTTTTCCTATAGGTGGAATTTTTTAGAACCCACCTATAAACAACGATAAATAAGAAGGGAGTCATCCAAAAGTTCAATATGCTTTTGGGTGACTCTCTGTCTTTATGCTATTCTATCACTCTGTTTTACGGAAATAATTAGTAATTTTGCTGCGTTATTAAAGCAAAAAGTAAAAATGGAGACATCGATTAAACAGATTGGCGAACGGCTGAGGGGACTGCGCGAGGTGCTTGACATCCCAGCCGAGGAAGTTGCGGAACTGTGCGGAATATCACTGGACCACTACTTGAAGATTGAGGCTGGCGAGGCCGACCCCTCTGTTTACAGACTTTCGAAAATATCCAAGCGTTACGGCATTGCCCTCGATGTGCTTCTCTTTGGCGAGGAGCCGCGCATGAATGCCTATTTCCTAACCCGCAAGGACCAAGGGCTTAGCGTTGAGCGCCGCAAGGAGTACAAGTATCAGAGTCTTGCCAGCGGTTTCCGTGGGCGCAAGGCCGACCCTTTCATGACCCAGGTTGACCCACTGCCCGACGGTGGCCACTATCACAAGAACTCACACGACGGTCAGGAGTTTGACTATGTCGTGGACGGCAGCATGGAGATAACCATTGGCGAAAAGGTGCTGGTGCTCAACGAGGGCGACAGCATCTATTTCGACGCGTCGCAGCCTCACTGCATGAAAGCACTTGGCGACCGTCCTGTGAAATTCCTTGTCGTGGTGATGTAAGACACGCGCATGGAGTGGGGTGGGTAGTAGAGAGGCCTTGGCGGTCTTGCCCATGCCATGTTTTCAACTGATGTTTAATGTTTAGGAAGACAACAATGATAGAGAGATTTCTTACGCAGACTTCGTTCTCGTCGCAGGACGACTACAAGAAGAATCTGCACTTCATAATACCCGACAACTTCAACTTTGCCTACGACGTGATGGACGTTTGGGCTGCAGAAAAGCCAGACAAACTGGCCTTGCTGTGGGTCAATGAGAGCGGAGAGTGCCGCCGTGCGACATTCAAAGACCTCAAGGAAGAGAGCGACCGAACAGCCTCCTACTTTCAGCAATTGGGCATTGGGCGTGGTGACAAGGTCATGCTCATACTCAAACGCCGCTATGAGTTTTGGCTGTCAATGCTCGCCCTGCACAAGCTTGGTGCTGTGGCCATACCCGCAACGCACATGCTCACCAAACACGACATAGTATATCGCAACACACGGGCCGGCATCAAGGCAATAGTCTGTGTGGGCGAGGAGTATGTGCTCAAGCAGGTGACCGACGCACTGCGCGACAGTCCGTCGGTGGAGGTGCTTGTGAGCGTGGGGCCAAACGTGCCCGACGGTTTCCATGATTGGCACAAGGAATGGCCAAATGCACCGGAGTTCGTGCGTCCAGAGTTTGTCAATGGCAACAGCGACACCATGCTCATGTACTTTACGAGTGGTACGAGCGGCGAACCTAAGATGGTGGCCCACGACTTCCTCTACGCCTTGGGCCATCTCACCACTGGTGTGTTTTGGCACAATCTGAGCGAAGACAGCATACACCTCACTGTGGCCGACACGGGGTGGGGCAAGGCCGTATGGGGCAAACTCTACGGACAATGGTTCGCAGGAGCCGTGGTGTTTGTCTTTGACCATGAGAAGTTTACTGCCGACAAGATAATGCGGCAGATAGAGAAATACCACATCACCTCGTTTTGCGCCCCTCCCACAGTCTATCGGTTCATGATACACGAGGACTTCTCAAAGTACGACCTGTCGTCGTTGCGCTATTGCACCACCGCAGGCGAGGCTCTCAATCCCGCTGTGTTCGACAAGTTCCACGAACTGACGGGCATAATGCTTATGGAGGGCTTTGGACAGACGGAGACCACCATGACACTTGGCACCATGCCTTGGAACAAGCCGAAGCCCGGCTCTATGGGCTTGCCCAATCCTCAGTATGACATAGATCTTGTGAAGCCCGACGGCACTCCGTGTGAGGATGGCGAAAAGGGCGAGATTGTGGTGCGCACTGGAACGATGAAGCCCATAGGCTTGTTCAAGGAGTATTATCGCGATGCAGAGCTTACGCGGCAGGCATGGCACGATGGCATGTACCATACCGGCGATGTGGCTTGGCGCGATGAGGACGGCTATTATTGGTTTGTGGGACGCATTGATGATGTCATCAAGAGCAGCGGCTACCGCATAGGCCCGTTTGAGGTGGAGAGTGCGCTCATGACCCATCCCGCCGTGGTGGAGTGCGCCATAACGGGTGTGCCCGACAACATAAGGGGCATGGTGGTCAAGGCCACAGTGGTGCTTGGCGAGGCTTGGAAGGTCAAGGCTGGCGATGCCTTAGTCAAGGAGTTGCAGGAGCACGTAAAGCATGAGACCGCACCTTACAAGTATCCACGCATTATAGAGTTTGTCGATGAGCTGCCCAAGACCATAAGCGGCAAGATACGGCGTGTGGAGATTAGGGAGAAAGACAACAAGAAATAAACAACGCAGTATGGGCTTGTGGAAGCCCTAACCAAGACTTCCCAAGCCCTAAATATTGGCAAGCAGCTAATGAGAATAGTGATAAAGGTGGGCAGCAATGTGCTCACACGTGACGACGGCAAGCTGGATGTCACACGTATGTCGGCCATTGTTGACCAGTTGGCCTGGCTTCACGGTCATGGATATGAGGTCATACTCGTTTCGAGTGGTGCACTTGCCTGTGGCCGTGGCGAGTTGAAGGTTGACCACAAGTTGGACAGTGTGGAGCAGAGACAACTGTTCTCCGCCCTGGGTCAGGTAAAGCTCATCAACCAATACTACGACCTTTTTCGCGACTACGGCATACACGTTGGACAGGTGCTCACCATGAAGGAGAGCTTTGCCACACGGCGCGAGTATCTCAACCAAAGGGCTTGCATGGAGGTGATGCTTGCAAATGGCGTTATTCCCATAGTGAACGAGAACGACACCATAAGCGTCACAGAGCTGATGTTTACCGACAACGACGAACTGTCTGGCCTTATAGCATCAATGATGGACGCCGAGGAACTTGTGATACTGAGCAACATCGACGGCATTTACGACGGCTCACCCTCGTCGGCAACGGCTAAAGTGATAAGCAAGGTCACGTCGGCTACCGATTTGAGCGGATATATCCGCCAAGAGAAAAGTGGGTTCGGACGCGGTGGCATGACGACCAAGTGCGACATTGCGCGGCGCGTGGCCAGTGAGGGCATAAAGGTAATCATAGCCAATGGTAGGCGCGACAATATTCTCAAGGACTTGATGACCAGTCCTGACCAAACTGTACATACGGAGTTTGCGCCCAATCCGGAAGCCGCTCCCGCCATGAAGAAATGGATAGCCCATAGTGCAAGCTTCTCCAAAGGACGCATACGAATAAACGCCAAAGCCGTTGAGGCTCTTCGGGGCGAGCGTGCCGTGAGTATGCTCATGGTGGGCGTGACCTCAGTGAATGGCGATTTCGAAGAGGGCGACATTGTTACTATCGTTGACCAAAACGACTCGCCTGTCGCCATTGGACGCAGCGCGTACGGATGCGAAGAGGCTTCGGCACTGATAGGGCATCACGATGTTAAACCTGTGGTGCATTACGACTACCTTTATATGTTGTAAGCTTGCCGTCTATATATGCTGTTTAGCGAGTCTATATATGCTCTATAGCGAGTCTGTAGATGCTGTATAGCGATGGTCGGCCTCTATTAATGACAATCACCATTATATTTTCTGAAAACAAGAATGGATATCACAGAAGTCTTTAAGCGCGTCAAGGCAGCGAGCTGTGGGCTTGCTCTCATGGCAGACGACAAGCGAAACGAAGTGTTGAGGGCCGTGGCGCAGGCCATAACAGCCCAGTCGGAGCGGCTGCTTCGTGCCAATGCTGACGATTTGAGCAGGATGGACAGCAACAATCCGCTCTATGACCGGTTGCAACTCACATCATCACGCCTCGAGGGCATAGCTTCTGATATGCTTAACGTGAGCCAATTGCCATCGCCGCTTGGCCATGTCACCAAGCAAAAGACCCTCCCCAATGGGTTGAAGCTGCGACGCGTAAGTGTACCGTTTGGTGTCATAGGTATGATATATGAAGCACGGCCTAACGTCACCTTCGACGTATTCTCGCTTTGCTTCAAGAGCGGCAACGCTTGTGTACTGAAAGGTGGACGCGATGCCGACAGCTCCAATCGCGAGGAGGTGGCTCTTATTCACGAGGTGCTTGCCGAGCACGGGATAGACCCGTCGGTGGTGGAACTTTTGCCTGCTACCCACGAGGCTACTGGAGCCATGCTCAACGCAGTGGGCTACATTGACTTGTGCATTCCGCGTGGCGGTAGGCGGCTTATCGACTTTGTGCGCGACACTGCCCGTGTGCCCGTTATAGAGACTGGGGCCGGTGTGGTGCACGCCTATTTCGACAAGGCTGGCGATGTGAATATGGGTGCAAGGATAATAAACAATGCCAAGACGCGGCGTGTTAGCGTGTGCAACGCCCTCGACTGTCTTATTGTGCATCGTGACCGCTTGGCCGATTTGCCTCGTCTGGTCGAGCCGTTGGCCAAAAGCAAGGTGCGCATCTATGCCGATGCACCCGCCATGGAGCACTTGACAGACTACCCCTTGGCCACTCTTGTTGACAGTGATAAGGCCGACGAGGTGTATGGCACGGAGTTCATGGACTACAAACTCGCCATAAAGACAGTGGCTTCCGTCGATGAGGCTCTTGTCCACATAGCCGCTTATGGTTCAGGACATAGTGAGTGCATAATAACGAAAGACACGGCAACGGCAGAGCGTTTCCAAGCCGAGGTTGATGCAGCTTGCGTGTATTGGAACGCTCCGACAAGTTTCACCGATGGCGCACAGTTTGGCCTTGGTGCCGAGATAGGCATAAGCACACAGAAACTAGGACCGCGTGGTCCAATGGCTCTTGAGGAGATAACCACCTACAAATGGCTGATAGACGGTGATGGGCAGATTCGCCAGTGACCGTTATAGCCAGACATAGCAAACCACGACTCATCAATAACGACCTATGGCAAATCTTGTGGAAGGCTTTATAAGAAAAGTGGAGCCTACAGATGCCCCCGCCATCGCAAGTATATACAACCGATATGTGCTTGAGACGGACATTTCGTTTGAGACAGAGGCAGTGGGAGTGGATGAGATGCGTGGGCGCATAGACCACATCTCCAAGGCTCACCCATATTTCGTTTACGAATGTGGCGGGCAGATATACGGCTATTGCTACGTGCATCAGTGGAAAGACCGCAAGGCCTACGACAACACCGTCGAGACAACACTCTATGTTTCAATGGACCACCGCCACGAAGGTATTGGTTCATTGCTCCTTGCACATTTGGTGGAGGCTTGCCGTGCCAAGGGTTATCACGCATTGATAGCCTGCATCACCGATGGCAACGAGGCCAGCATAGCCATCCACTCAAAGTTTGGCTTCAAGCAAGTGTCAAGCTTCAAGCAAGTGGGCCGTAAGTTCGGTCAATGGCTTGATGTGGTTGATATGGAACTTCTGCTATAGACGTTCGATAGCAGAAAAGGACTTAAGGCGTGTTCTAAAAATCCTACAACAGTAGTTTTTAGAACACGCATTAACTTATTTGGTGTAGAAGTCGATGAGCCTTGTGAGCGCCTGCTTGCACACCTCGCAAAACTCCGGCTCTTCGTTGGTCTTCATGCGACAATCCTTCGCTCCGCGAAACACCCCTTTGGTGAGATAACCGCCACCCTCATACATTCCAGCCTTGCCTTCCTTTATCAGGTTTTCCCATTTTCCCTTGAAGTCGTGCTTTGTAGTGAGGTTCGGTTCCCATGGCTCCGTGTCGGCATAGTACATTGGGTCGGAGTCGCCGTATTCATACTCGTCGCCGAGTCCGCCAAAGCTGTGCCCGAACTCATGCACCACCACAGGACGGAAATACCTGCCCTTGGTATATGATAGGTTGTAGGAGTTGTAGATGCCTCCGCCGCCATATTTCTCCGTGTTCACGAGTATGATGATGTGCTCGTAGGGAGTGCCGGCAAGCACGTCGTGAAGTCTCTTGAGATGAAGCGTGGTGAGGTAGCGGTCGCTGTAGAACGTGTCGAAGTGGGAGCCTAAGGTCGTCGATTTCCACACACCGTTCTTAGGCTCACTTGTGCCGCTGTCGGTTGAAGGGCTTTCCACAGCCACAATGTTAAACCGGTCTCTCATTCCCTTGAACGGCTCATGGGCGAAAAGAGCCTCCGTGGCCGTTTGCGCATCATTGATGAAGTTGTCCATCTCGTTGTCTCTATAGCCCTCTGCCACATAAGCTATGTGAATGCAACGGTTGGTGTCGGCAGCAGCGTGGAGCGTCTTGTAGGGCGTGATGTTCTTTTCCCCCACACGGCGTATGAGAATGTCACTCGGGTCAACAGTGTGGCTCATGGAGGCTATCGTGTGCAGATGGTAGTCGAACAGTTCCACCTTGACGTTGACCGTGCGTTTGGGGAAAGGCACGAGGAAGACGTTCTCAAACGACTTACTTGTGGTTTTCGCTTCGTTTGTGGTCAGCCATTCTTGGAAAAGGGTGGAGAAGGAGTTGCGGTAAACCACACGTCCACTCGCTGTGTCGCTCACCGTTATCTGTCCATTGCCGTGGAGCGGCAGCTCGGATAGTCTCTGTCGCTTGCCATACCAACGCGGAGACTTGCACAGTTCGTCCACGTAGATGCTCTGTGCCGTCTTGTCGCCAGCAAACACGTAGTCTATCCTTAGCGTGCTGTCGGTGAAAAACTCGTCGAACGTCTGCCCCTTGCCCTCCATGCACATGGCGGCAGCCAATGCGAAAAATGCTATAAACTTCCTCATACTTCTCTTACCAATGTTTTTATGTAGTCGCGTTGCCAGTCGTCGAGGTGCAGCCTCTGTCCGTCATAATCCATGATGTCTATGTCAACGCTTATCGTTCTGTTCCCGTCACGCTTCCGTCCGCAAAGGTTCTCTATCTTCTTCGTGGCCACAGTAAGTTCCTCAAGACTAAGGTGGGTTAGTCCCGACAACATCATGTTGCTGAACGTACCCTGCGCCCCGTTTAGAGCCTTTGTTTGCAGTGTGCGGCTTTGGCGCATGTCTTCCACCAGTTCCGACAAAAGCCCCAAGGCCTTGCCTATGTTCCTGTCTGGATTTATGTTGGAGCCAATGGCCAATATCGTCTTGTGTGTGCTTTGTTTCAACGCCGTTCTGCTTTTCTTTCTTGCAAAAGTAAGCAATAAGGGGCGAAAACCTCGTGATGTCAGCAAAAAAAAGTTAACGACGGTGGCTTTGCTCGGTTGGTAGAGACGACAAGTAGTGGAAAAGGTGTATTTTTGCAAACTGGATATTACAAACAAGTTGAGATTTTACGTATTATGCAAACAGAAAACAAATCATTTCAGGCAGTAAATATAGGTTACACGACAAAACAGGCTATCGACGAGGCCAAGCGTTGTTTGCACTGCAAGGTGCCACAGTGCCGCAAGGGGTGTCCTATAGACAATGACATTCCTGATTTTGTAGGTGCACTCTCGATGGGCAACATAGGCATGGCTATGAGCATCATCAACGAGAAGAGCAACCTTCCCGCCATTTGCGGAAGGGTGTGTCCGCATGAGAAGCAGTGTCAAGGTCACTGCGTGTTGGGCAAGAAAGGCACCCCGATACAGATAGGCAAACTGGAGCAGTTCATAGCCGACTTCGATGCTGACATGGAACTGATACGTGAAAAGATGCCGCAAAAGACGCGCGGCAAGGTGGCGGTTATAGGCTCTGGTCCTGCTGGTCTCACTGTGGCTGGCGATTTGGCTCGCAAGGGGTTCGCCGTGACCATATTTGAGGGACAGGAGGAACCGGGCGGCGTGCTCATGTACGGCATACCCGAATATCGCTTGCCCAAGAGCGTCGTGCGCAAGGAGATAGCAAAGATTGAGGCTCTGGGAGTGAACTTCGTGCTCAACTGTCTGGTAGGTCGCAATAATGTCACGGTGGATAGTCTGTTCAAGGAAGGCTTCGATGCCATATTCATCGGCACAGGCACAGCATTGCCGCAGAACATGGACGGAGTGCCTGGGGCCAATTTGCGTGGCGTGAGCCAATCTACTCACCTCCTTCATTGTGTCAACAGTTACAATGAGGGGGCAATGAGCCGCGATATGGTGCCCTTGCGCAAGGGAGAGAAAGTGGGTGTGATAGGTGGCGGCAACGTGGCCATGGACGCAGCGCGTACCGCCATACGCCTTGGGGCCGACGTCACTGTGCTCTACCGTCGCACACAGGCCGACATGCCTGCTAATGAGAGTGAGTATGATGAGGCGGTCAAGGAGGGCGTGAAGTTTGTGTGGCAAGCCAACCCTAAGGAGTTTGTCGCTGGTGAGCATGGCTCTTTAAGGGCTGTGCGGCTGGACACTCCCGACGGTGAGTGCGAACTTCCGTTCGACAGGGTGTTCTTGGCCATCGGCTCCCGTCCTGCCAACCGAATAGTTTCTACCACCGAGGGCATTGAGGTTGACGAGAAAGGCTATGTGAAGGTAACCGAGCGTCCTTGGGGCATGACAACGCGCCGTGGTGTGTTCGCTGGAGGTGATGTCGTTCACCGCCCGCAAACCGTGGTGCTGGCCATGAAGGCGGCCAAGGAGGTGGCGCAGGGTATAGCGCAATATGTCGATGCCATAAAGTTGCTTGAGGATTGCGGACTCTCGGAAGACCAACTGCTGGAAGGCAAGATACAATAGGGTGCCCGAGTGCAAAATCTTGGGTTTGTTTAGGTGTGGCGTGAAAAAAGGACATCAAAAGTTTCGTTTTCGCCTTTTTTCGTACTACCTTTGCATAACCCAAGTTGCACTCGGGCAATTGAGAATAGGGTTCTCTTGCCGCTCGTTAGCATTGGTTTTGCACATCTAAAGCATGACGAAACATTAATCAATTATTCATAAAAGTATAAGCAATGAAAGATACAATATTGGTTACGGGAGGAACAGGATTCATAGGCTCCCATACTACTGTTGAGCTTCAGAACGCCGGCTATAAGGTGGTGATTGTGGACAACTTGTCAAACTCACGCGCCGAGGTAGTCGATGGCATAGAGAAAATAACCGGCGTGCGTCCGGCTTTCGAAAAGGTGGACTGCTGCGACAAGGCCGCTCTTGAGCAGGTGTTCGCCAAGTATCCCGACATTACTGGCATTATACACTTCGCCGCCAGCAAGGCTGTGGGCGAGAGTGTGGAGAAGCCGTTGATGTATTACCGCAACAATATTGTTAGCTTGGTTAATCTGTTGGAACTCATGCCTGCACACAACGTGAAGGGCATCATCTTCTCCTCCAGCTGCACCGTCTATGGCCAGCCCGACCCCGAGAACCTGCCAGTTACGGAGAACGCTCCCATAAAGCCTGCTGAAAGTCCCTACGGCAACACCAAACAGGTGAATGAGGAAATAATACGCGACGATATTAACAGCGGTGCGCCCATAAAGGCCATATTGCTTCGCTACTTCAATCCCATAGGCTCACATCCGTCAGCCATCATAGGTGAAATGCCCAACGGAGTGCCAATGAACCTCATACCCTACGTAACCCAAACGGCCATGGGTATAAGGGAACAGCTGAAGATTTTCGGCAATGACTACAACACTCCCGATGGCACTTGCATACGTGACTATATCTATGTGGTGGACTTGGCGAAGGCTCATGTCAAGGCCATGGAGCGCGTGCTCCACTCCGACAGCGACAAGCTGGAGGTGTTCAATGTGGGTACTGGCCGTGGGGTTAGCACCAAGGAGGTGGTCGATGCATTTGAGAAGGCCACTGGCGTAAAGGTGAACTGGACCTATGCACCACGGCGCGCAGGCGATATAGAGAAGGTGTGGGCCAATCCTGAAAAGGCCAACAATGTGCTTGGATGGAAAGCGGAGACAAGCCTTGAGGATACTCTGAAGTCGGCTTGGAACTGGCAGAAGAAGCTACGTGTAGACGGTATACAATAGCTGCGTAATGGGTTGGCTAACCGTGTAAATGGTTGGCCAACCATGCGCGAATAGCATAAAAAAGAAAAAGGAAACCGGTCTTCATTTCATTGTATGACCGTGTTTTATTTTGTGTTTGTGTTGTTATTATCCCTCGATGCGAATCGGGGGATAATTCTTTCTCACCATATATATAATTTCACATACACAAACACACCTTATTACTTTATTTTATCCCCCTTTCATTGAGAGCCTTACTG
>CAVHDN010000034.1:0-11566 GCA_963634315.1 Flexilinea sp.
GTGAAAACGGTGAAGGCCAATAATGGTTATATCTATTACATTGACGGTCAGCTAAGCATTCGTCCCAGTGTTTATGAGTATCTCAAGTCGTTGGGCAACGATTATTCTCGTTTTCGCAACCTCGTGTGCCAATACGACACGAGGGAGTTTGACAAGCAGAACTCTACCGTGATTGGTGTTGGAGCGGATGGCCGTGTCAAGTACGATTCTGTGTTTGTCACTGAGAACAGTTTCATGGACCGTTATACCGACAAGGGCATTGCCACATGGAACATGCGCGATGAGCACTACCTGACAACTATGTTCCTGCCCACCAACGACCAGATTGACAAGGCCATCAGCGATGCCATGTCCAACGTAGAGCTGTGGCTCGGACGCGAGGCCACCGATGCCGACAGAAAGAAGTTTGAACAGTGGATAGTAAAGGCTTGTTTTGTTGACAAGAGACTTGGGCAATATGAGGTGAATGCGCGTGCCGCCGACTTCTATACCATTGGCGGATATATTAAAAAGGTAAACAGCCAGACTGACGTGACGACCTACGAGAGCGTGTCACAAGCTTACTGGAAGCCCTCAGTGCAAAACTGTCGCGCTGCAGAGGGCGTGATGCTGTCAAACGGCATGGCCTATACGCTCCGTAGCTTCAAGATACCCAACCATGTGGTCATCTATCGTGTGAAGTCACGTTTCTACCAACTATGGGACAACATGAAAAAATCGGAAAGGAATGCCTATTTCCGTTGGCAAAACCTTACCGACCCGCAAGACGGCTTTGAGTTTCAGTCGTCGTTCACACTCTCAGAGTCGCTACCCACCATTGAGTACTACATGTTGACGGCCGTTCCCGACGAAGAGGCCATGGCCGACTCCACCCTGACGTGCGCATTCACCTTCGATGGTCTCACCTTCGATGAGGACAAGCAGGAAGTCTCCCGTTGCTACCTGCCGGCAGGCGAGTACTATCTGCGCATGGGCTTCTACAACAGACTCAATTACACAGTGAGTTTCTACTTCAACGGACGCTTGGTGCGTAAGAACATGTCGTTGGGAGCACAAGGCTCCAACTTCCACTTCGACCGTGGTGCGGCCAGTGACATCCCGCGCTATGGCGAAGCAGCCATTGCCTATCCCGAAGACTTCGACGTGGACTACTGGCAGACGCAGAACGCCAAGGCCATAGCCTACGACACCGACGGATACACCGTGGCCAAGGTCGTTATGGATGAGCCGGGCTACTTCAACATTCGTGTTGAGTCGAAAGACTTGGCCGCTCTCTACAAGCAAGGATATCCGACAGGCACTACCGACAGGTCGAAAGGCAACACCCGGCAGTTTGCAATCTACCATTGGTGTCTGCGTCCCACAGTCAATAACTACTAATACACACGTGCACATATGATTATGAAGAAGCATATAATCCTTTTTCTTTCATGCCTCACCCTCTGTCTGTTGCACTCGGCGGCACAGAACCTTTCAGTACAGTCTGTCGTAAAGGGAAGCGACGGGCAGCCCATAGAGGGAGCGCTAATCACCATTAAGGGGAAGAAGAACACAGCCATTAGCGATGGCAAAGGCCACTTCAAGATGGCCATTGACAGTCCGCGTGGCATTGTGACGATAAAGGCCGAAGGCTATTACGAGCAGAGTGTGCCCGTAGAATATCTGCTGAACAAAAAGACTTCCATCGTTCTGGCCTCAACAACCGACCGACTCATGGTGAAACAAATCGATGTGGCCTCAACGTTGACCATGGAAAAGAAGGACTTCACCGAACGTATGGATGCCTTAGGCGCATTGGGCGACTTGGTCCCCGGATTGCAGGTGACGGGCAAGAGCGGCATGCCAGGCGAAGGCAGCTATGCACACATGGGCGGCGTGCACAGCATGAACGCCGATGCCACACCTCTTATAGTGGTAAACGGTGTGCCCTATTTCGCTTCGCAGGATGTTTCGGGCGTTGTCAACGCCTATTCGCGTGACATGCTTATGGGCTTTTCGCCGAAAGACATTCGCAGTGTCAGCATACTGAAAGGCGCCGACGCTGCGGCTTGGGGTTCGCTTGGCAGCAACGGTGTGATCTTGATAGAGACTCAACAAGCCACGAGCGACAACCTTGAGACACGCATCTCTTTCGGAGGCCAATATGGTCTTTCTTTCCGTGGCAAGTCCATACCGGTGCTTGACGCAAGCGAGTATCGCTCATATATGCAGGACATAGGCATGACACGCTACTCGTCAATGACCGACTTGAGAAACGACTATCCGTTCCTGCAGAGCAACAGCAACTATGACTATCTGTTCAACGACAATACTGACTGGATGAAGGAGGTTGGTCGCACCGGTTTTCAGACCGACAACCTCTTCCGCGTGGAGGGTGGCGATGCTATTGCCAAATATAACATCTCGTTTGGCTACACCAAGAACGAAGGCACCTTGCATAATAGCTCTACCGACAAGTATCATTCACTCATCAGCGCGGACATTATGGCCAGCCGCAAGGTTGACATATTCGCCAATGTGGGGTTGGCCTATGTCAAAAGTCAGTTGCAGAACACGGGAATGAACAGTGGCGTGTCGCCCATCCTTTCCAGCTATCTTTCCATGCCGTTGATTAGTCCCTACGCAAAAGAGGCCACGGGTGGCCGCTTGCATTCCTATGCTGCCTACGACGCATGGAATGTGTCGGAGTCGCCTGTTTATGCCTACGACAACATGAGCAATGCACTGGCACTGGTGAACACTGTTGATGGTAAGGACAAGATATACGATGCCAACACTCAGATAGGCATAAACATAAGGGCCAACGACTACCTCTCGTTCAAGGGCCTTTTCAATATGTACTATAATTACACTGAAGAGACCATGTTCATTCCGGGCGTCTCTTCGCGCACCATTCTCCCGCAAGTCTATGGCACGGGACTCAACATGGTAGCCACAAGCACCCTCGTGCAGTCGGTTTACAACTACCAGGCCGAGGCCCGCTATGCACGATTGTTTGCCGGAGTTCACGATTTGGATGTCTTGTTGCGCGGGCGTTACATGATAAGGAACACGGAGCTTGACGCTTCTGAAGGCTACAACACGGCAGGCGACAGCTACACCACCCTTGACAACACCAATGACGAGCAGCAGACCGTGGGCGACAATACCATTTGGAAGTATATGGGCTGGAACTTGTCGGCCAACTATACTTACAACCGTTGGGTCAAGGCTAAGGCTTCCCTGGCCCTCGACCGTGCAAGCGTCACGGGCGTTGACGCTCCAACCCTTGCATTGTTCCCCTCGGCAGGAGTTGTCTTCATGGCCGCCAACACAGGCAAACTGCCGTCGTGGGTTGGCCGTCTTGACATCTCTTTGGAGGGTAGCATGAGCGGCAACAGCCGTTTTTCGTCAAACTATGCCAAGAACTATTATGTGAGTCAACGACTCTTCAACATGGGCGGCATAGTGCGTTCCAACATACCCAACACCAAGTTGCAGATGGAGCGCAAGCGCCAACTCGACTTTGGACTTAACCTACAGTTGCTCGGCGGCATGGTGGAGCTGCAGGCCAACTATTTCACAGCTGAGAACTACGACCTGCTGCTCAATCGCGACATTAGCGAGGTGTATGGCACAAAGACCTACTACGACAATTCGGGTTGCATAACCAATAGCGGCATTGACTTTGCGCTGCGCATCACTCCGATTAACACCAAGGACTGGACTGTCACCTTGGGAGCCAACGCCTCATTGGTGCGGAGTAGGGTGAAAAGCTTGGGCGGCGACACAGAGCTGCTCACCACCTACACGTCATACGACAACGACGATGCCCGCATGATGATGAGAGTGGGGGAGACGCCTTGGCAGTTCTATGGCTATCAGACGGCTGGCGTTTATGCCACGACCGAGGCTGCCAATGCAACTAACCTGAAGAACGCCAAGGGCGACAAATATCGTGCTGGCGATGTGATCTTCGTTGACCAAAATGGCGACGGGATGATAGACGACGAGGACATGGTGTGCCTTGGCAGTAGTCTTCCGTCGGTCTATGGCGGCATAAACCTCCACGTGCGCTACAAGCAGTGGGAACTTAACGCCGATTTCGGCTACACTGCCGGCAACAATCTCTACAACGCCACACGCCGACAGTTGGTCGCCATGTCAACGTTTCACAACCAAGCCACGGCGGTGTTGAACCGTTGGCAGGTGGAAGGCCAGCAGACCGACATGCCACGTGCCGACTACGGCGACACCATGGGCAACAATAAGTTCAGCGACCGTTGGATAGAGGATGGCGACTATCTGAAACTGCGCAACCTGCGCCTTAGCTACTCCTTTGGCAAACTCTTCGGTGTGATACGTTCGGGCAATGTGTATGTGGCTGGCGAGAACCTCTTTTGCCTGACCAATTATTTGGGCAGTGACCCCGAGTACGCCTACAGCTACGATGAGTCACTGCGCGGTTTCGACTATGCGAAGCTCGCTCTGCCCATAACCGTTAAGATTGGATTTAACCTCAACTTCTAAAAGCAAGAAACATGAACGTTAAAAGCATAAAGTCAAAGTTTGCCGCTCTGTCGGCCTATTGCGGACTTGCAGTGTCGCTGTCTTTTGTGGTGTCGTGCTCCGACATGTTCGACACCAACCCGACCAGCATCATACAGGAGAAAGAATACATAAGTAAGACAAACGAGATGTACAAGGGCTTCATGGGCATAGTGACACGTGTGCAAGAGGCGGGCGACCAAGCCATCTTCCTCACCGACACTCGCGCCAATGTGCTTGAGACCACGAGCAATGCGCCGTCGGCCTTGCAAGACATCTATAACTACAAGAACACCAACGGCAACGAGTATGCCGACCCCACATGCTACTATGCCATAGTCATCGCCTGCAACGACTACATAAGCAAAATGGGCGAGTTTCACCGCAACGTCGGCGGCATGCTGGAGAGCGACGAGACCAACTTCACAGCCTTGCTCTCGAGTGCAGTGCGCCTGAAGGTGTGGGCCTACTACATGCTGGGCAAGATATACGGCACTGCCTATTGGTTTGACGACCCGCTCACGGAGAAGAAAGACCTGACCGATGCGAGCGTGTTTACCCTCTGCGACATGGGACAATTGGCCACCCGCTGCATCAATCTGCTGGAACAGGGCATAACGGTTGACGGCCTTCACGTGGCGAGCGACCTGACCATGCAGTGGTACAAGTGGCTTGACGAGGAGAACCAAGACCAGGCCACCTACATGAAATGGCAGTATCTGGTGCCTCCGCGCATCATTCTCGAGGCTGTCATGCGCTCATGGCGCGCCAGCTACGAGAGCGAGGAGACTGCGCAGAGCGACTGGCTCTGGATACGCGACAACCTCAACCAGTGGCTCTACGACCTGCGCACCTGCAAGAATGTGGAGCAGTTGCAGTGTCCGGGCTTCACCTCTGCCGACTATAGTTATGAGCGCGACGGGGTGACCGTTTCGGGCATAAACGGCGTGGGCTACCTCTACCAGACCAACCTCGTGCTGCAGAGCGACGCCACCTATCCCTACTACAGCATGTTCTTCAGCGAGGGAATAGGCAACCGCGTGCAGGACATAGCAGGCATCATGTACGACTACGACAACCATCAGACCAACCGTCTTGTCCAGTATTTCTGTCCGGAGTATCCTGACGTGAACTCGTTCTACCTCCAGCCGTCGGAATATGGTCTCTCGCTCTACAACAGCAGTGACCTGCGTGGCCAAGACCAGTGCATGGTAATAAATACGCTTGGGGGCAAAGTGTGTCTGACGAAGTACTACTACACGTTTGACGCCACGCCGGCCATACGCACCCACCGCTACCTGAAGGACAATATCTTCGAGATAATGCCCACGATTCTCATGTTCCGCGGCCACGACATTCACTTCCTCATGGCTGAGGCCGAAAACCACCTTGGCAACTGGCAGGTGGCTGCTGCCATGCTCAACAACGGCTTCGGCAATGTGTTCCCGCAGGGCTTCGAAGCCAACGAGAGTGTGCTGAAAGACCCCAACTACAAGTCGTGGTTCAGCTCCATGGTGGGCTATGGCGATGTGGGCATAGTGGGCTGCGTCAACGGAACGGAGTACAGCTTGCCCACTCCCGACGATGACGGCTACAACCTAACGGAGATGCAGCGCCGCGAGATTTACGACTGGGCACTGGCGTCGGAGTGTTTGAAAGAGTATGTTGGCGAGGGCAAAGCCTATCCCTACCTGTGCAAGATAGCGCAGCGGTGGAACGGAAGCAACGGGCGCGGCTCGGCCGAGGCGGCCACCGACAGCATTGTCAACCGCATTGCTCCGAAATATGCGGCCACTGGCAAGACGGGCAATGTTCGCTCCTACTTGCAGCAGCACGGCCACTTCATCGACTGGGACTTGCAAAAACTGCGCTGATTGACTGATGGATTAGGTAATAGTCCACACAATCTTGCAATTATTCCACATGACAACAGAGCTTGGGTGGGTATCTTTGCATAAGATAATCTGCACTCGGGCAATTGAGAACAAGTTCTCTTCCCGCTCGTTTGCATTATCTTTGCAAAAAGATTAATAACCGAAGACTTATAACTTTAAAACAATTATTACATGAGAAAGAGACTGTTTACGTTAGCGTTGGCAACAGCCATGTTGCCGGGTGCAGTGTTGGCCGAGGGCTTCACACGCGAGTGCGCCAATACCAAAGAGTTTAACGATGCGCTCACTGCCATTGGCGATGGCGTGGCGGGCGACACCTACGAACTGGTGTGTACATGGAAAGGTTCGCAGAACTTCAAGAAGGGACCAGTCATCAATATGAAGTATGGCCGCCTGGTGGTGCGCAGCAACGAGACCAACTTCGATGACATGCCTGTGTTTCAGGAGTTGTTCTATCCCGTGGGCTCAGCGTTGAAGGATGACTCGAAGGTGTCGTTCATCTTTGAGAATGTGAGCCTGCGCTATTGCTACACCAAGGCCAACGGAAAGAACGCCAACGTGATAATAAACCAGCAGGGCAACATCGACACCCTGGCCTTCCGTCACTGCGACCTCAACGACATTACCCAGCAGTTCATGCGTACCTATCCCGTCACCGACAGCGAGGGCAACTCCATATTGTCCAACATCGACTGGTTTGAAGTGTCGCAATGCAAGATACACGACTGCGGACTGGGCACGCGACAGATATTCTCGCTCGGCCACTCGGTCAACCATGTGCGCATGAACGACAACCTAATCTATGACCTGCCGCGCGTGGGCTCCTTCTACACCATGGGCAAGGCTGGCGAGACCTCGACAGCCCCCGACTTCTACTTCAACAACAACACAGTGCTCGTGTCCAACTACAAGTATACGGCCACCAACGCTGACGGAGAGGAAGAGGAGCAGCACCGCTCGTTCTGTCTGCTCAACATTGGCGACAACCTTGGAGCTGAGGCCACCTACCACATCAACAACAACATCTTCATGGCTCCAATGAAGTTCAGCAAGGAAAACATGATGGAGGAGACGGAGATAGAGAATGAGGAACTCACAGAGTGGTTCGGAGTGAACTCCGGCATGCTCTACGCCTCGCACAACGTGCTCGACACCGACCACTACATGGACTGGGAGCGTGTGAAGCTGAACAAGGCCGACGTGCTCTACATGACCGACGAAGACCCCAAGTTCATCTCTCCTGCCGATGCCAAGCTCAACGACTGGACCGAGGGAGGCTCGTTTCAAGACCCGGAGAAGAGCATCTACTTTGTTGAGAAGTCGAGCCCTGCCTATACCATGGGTATAGGTCTGCTGAAAGAGGCCGACGGCGGCGCACTCACTCAGGAGGGCACAACGTCCTATCTTGGTGCATCCATCATGTATGTTGACCAGTTCCCCGTGAAGGCTGCAGTCAACGTGACCGTCAATGGACCTGAGTTCATATCCTACACCATAGAGCCCGAGAAGTCCACCTACTACGTAGATGACGAGATAACCATAACGCTCAACGACAAGAACACTCCATACACCCAACTCTCCACCTTCAAGGGCTGGAGCGACGGCAGCATGGACAAGAGCCGCACGTTCAAACTCACTGGCGACCTCGACCTTACCGCCAACTATGAGGCCCGTACCGACTTGGTGAGCGCCTTCACCACCTTTACCAACAACAGAAATCTTGCATCGGCCAAGGCTGACGTCTTCATGGGCAGTGAGACCGACACTACCTACCAGGCTAACTTGAGTTTCATGGTCGTTGGCGAGGATGGAGAGTATGTGGCAGGCAACGGCCAAAGCCGTCCCAACAAGTTTGGCGAGCTGCCCGAGGATCAGCAGATACCTGTCATACTGACGGCCACCCCCGGTACCTACAAGTTCACCAAGCCTTACTATGCAGTGATAAAGCTCTCCACCAAAGACCTTTCTGACGTTAAGGTAGCCTGCGTTGTCGGCACCGACAACAACTGCTGCAAGGAACAACGCATTGACTATTCGCTCGACGGTATCACCTACACCAACATAGCCAAGACTACGGTGGAGAAACCATTCACCTTCTACGCCATGGAGGGCACTCTGCCCACCGAGGCCAACGGCAAGGATGTTGTCTATGTGCGTCTGCAAGGCACTGCGGGTGAGGGCTCTTCGGCCTACACCATCTCCGACCTCGAAGGCCTGTACTATGTGGATGGAGAACTGCAGGAAGACATCTTCACCGCATCGGCCATGTATGAATATTATGGCGGCATAGTCATTTCGGCCAACACTTCAAAAACGGGCATTGAAGAGGTGAAGCAAAGCGCCTCTGCTGCCAATGCTCCTGCCTACAACATGATGGGCATGCGTGTGCCGGCCAACTACAAGGGTCTGGTGATAAAGGGTGGCAAAAAGGTTTTTATTAAGTGATGCAATCACCTTCCCGACTTCTGCTGTTGGCCGCTTGTCTCGCGCCGTGCCTTTGCATTACGGCTGGGGCGCAAGCACTGCCAACCGACGAGTTTTCTTCGGACAATGGGGACGGAACCTACACCAACCCCATTGTCCGGGGCGACTATCCAGACACCGACATCATACGTGTGGGAGAGGACTACTACATGATTTCCTCCTCCTTCTCCTGCATGCCCGGCATACCCATATGCCACTCCAAGGACCTCGTCAACTGGAAGGTCATAGGCCACGCCTACGACAGTCTCACGTTTCTTCCTTCCTACAGCATGCAACGGCAGGAAACGGCCTATGGCCGAGCTTGCTGGGCTCCCACCATGCGCTACCACGACGGATGGTTCTATATCGGTGTGAACCTGAAGAACGACCGTTTCATCATGTGCAAGAGCCGCAAGCCTGAAGGTCCCTACAAGATGTATTCCTTTAAGGAGCAGCTCTACGACCCCGGTCTCTTCATCGACGACGACGGGTGCAAGTATGTCACCCACGGCATGAACGACATCCGCATAACGGAACTTAACGACGAGGGCACGGAGATAAAGACGCCCGGTGACAAGGGCACGGTGGTCATCAAGGCTCCCGACACCCATCGTCTTTACTTCGAGGGCTGTCATACCTACAAGCGCAATGGCTATTACTACATCTTCAATCCCGCGCAGGGCTACAATGGCGTGCAGATGGTGAGCCGCTCGCGCTCGCTCTACGGCCCCTACGAGACTCGTACGCTCATTGACGACGATGTGAACTACGCTCGTGCGGGTGTTCACCAGGGAGGCTATGTGGAAACTTCCGAGGGAGAGTCGTGGGCGTTCACGTTTCAGGACCGCGACTACATGGGGCGCGACCTCATGCTCTATCCCATGCGGTGGGTGGACGACTGGCCCGTAGTAGGCCTTGATCCCGACACGACAAAGATTACACCTGAATTGGCTGCACACATGGGGCAGATACGTCCGGGCAAGGGCGTGGTCACCTATCGCAAGCCATCTGTGAAGGCCAGGCAAGCCAAGGCTTTCCCTGCCGAGAGCGACGACTTCGATGGCCGTAAGCTCAAGACGGTGTGGGAGTTCAGCCATGTGCCCATGCCCGAAAAGGTAAGCCTCGCCGAGCGCAAAGGGCATCTGCGCCTTTACGCCTCGCCTGCCAAGGGCTATGAGTGGGCGCGCAACTCGCTCACGCAAAAGGCTGTGATGCCTGCATCTACCGCCACTGTCAAGGTGGATGTGGCTCATCTGAAGGAAAACGACTTCGCAGGCAACGGCATCATGGGCAGCACCATGCTTCAGCAGGGAGTGATGCGCATGGGCGACGGTTCGCTGCAACTGCAAGTGCATCAGAGCAAGCACTCCGACGACCGCACGGTGGCGCGCAAAGACCTGCCCGCTGACACGCACTACATCTGGCTGAGGAGCGAAGTGACAAAGAATGGCACCGTGCGCTTTGCCTACAGTCTCAATGGAAGCGAATATGAGAATTTCGGGTCGGAGACACCATCGGGCTTTTGGCGCTTCCTCGGACTGCGCTATGCTCTGTGCTGCTACAATCACACTACCGACAAGGATTCGGTCTTCTACACCACGGCCAATCTGTTGCAGGCCCGCAGCGGCTATGCCGACTTCGACAGCTTTACCATTGAGAGCCGCTACCGGGGCAATCACTACGACGCTTTCCAGCAGACCGATTTCGACCTCTACGACGACAAGGAGGGCATGACGCTCGTGCGGCCGCTCGACTACAATCCGGAGCAGTGGCTGCAAGTGCACGACGAGGGTGCATGGCTGTCGTTCTTCAACCTGCATTTCCCCAGTGCGGCCAAGAGCTGCACCCTGGAACTTAAGGCCCGCTTCAGCAATGTGGTGGTGGAGGTGCGTGAGGGTGGAGCCGATGGCCGTCTGCTGGCCTCTCTGCCTCTTAAGGCCACGGGCGGAAAATGGAGTGTGCAGAAGTTCAATGTTGACATTCCCGAAGGCGACCATAAACTTACGTTCAGGTGTAAGGGTATGACCGACCAAACCCTACTGAAGAACTTCCGCTTTGAGTGAAGCGGTGTAGTAACCTATCGCCCTTTCAGGGCGTGGCTGCGCTTGCGTGGTTCCCGGGCTTGCTAGTAGGAGCAGATTTCCGAGCTGCACCCCTTATTAGGAGCAGTTCTCCGAACCGCGACCCGAACACTGACGATATATCCACCAAGGTCGCATTTCGTTTGGTCGCAGTTCGGAGAACTGCTCCTACTAGCAAGCCCGAAACTTCGCAGTACCATTAGCGCACAGGCCAGGCCTTTCTTGGCTCGCACAGCCCAAATCACTTTATGCGCAGAGAACTTTTCCCCAAAACTTTAAAGGCCGGCGCTTGCATATGGCAAGGTTAAACATTAAAAAACTGAATTTTTGTTTGGTGTGCAGTCTATTTTCCATTAACTTTGTTTCTCGTTATGGCTAAAACCAAACAAAACGACAGAAACAACAATAACAACAACACACAATGAGTTCAAAACAGAAGCGCTATTTCCTCAGCGAAGAGGACATTCCCACACAGTGGTATAACATTCAGGCGGACATGAAGACAAAACCTCTGCCGCCAATACATCCAGTGACCCACAAACCCTTGAAGGCAGAGGACCTCTACCCAATATTCGCGGAGGAACTGTGCAAGCAGGAACT
>CAVHDN010000035.1:0-11484 GCA_963634315.1 Flexilinea sp.
TGATAGTGCAGGCGGCCAACAGTCTCATAAAGCACAACGCACGACAGATTCCCAAACAAGTTTACAGCGAAAACGAGAACGGCAACAAGCTGGTAATCAAAGAAGCATACAGCGACAAGGAAGAGGCCGCCATCGTGTGCAACAACATAAAGGACATAATGCGCAGCGAACATTGCGGATATGGCGACTTTGCCATACTCTACCGCACCAACTCGCAGAGTCGTTGCTTTGAGGAGTGCATGCACAAGTTGGACATTCCTTATCGCATCTATGGAGGAATGAGCTTCTATCAGCGTAAGGAGATAAAGGATGTCATAGCCTATTTCCGGCTTGTGGCCAACCCTAACGACGAGGAGGCCTTTCGCCGTGTAATCAACTATCCCAAACGCGGCCTCGGCGACACCACAATATCCAAGATAGTGGAGGCTGCAACGCAGGCGGGAGTGAGCCTTTGGGAGGTGACGGCCAACCCGCAAACATACCGCTTGGACGTGAACAGTCAGGCAAGGGCTAAACTGGAACAGTTTCGGCAGATGGTTGATGCGTGGAGACAACGTCTGGATAGCGACGATGCCTTGCTTCTTGGGCGCGACATTGTGACACAGAGTGGAGTGGCGCGCGACATCTATGCCGGCACCGAACCAGAAGACCTTGCGCGGCAGGAGAATTTGAACGAGTTTCTTGGCGGCATACAAGACTTCGTCGAGAGCCGGCAAGAAGAGGGCGAGGCAGGTGTGTCGCTGACCGACTTTCTGCAGGAAGTGTCGCTCATGACCGATTTGGACAGCGACGACAAGGACGACAGCAACAAGGTGGTGCTCATGACCATCCACAGTGCCAAGGGACTGGAGTTCCCCATTGTCTTTGTCGTGGGAATGGAGGACAATATCTTCCCCTCGCCCTTGTGCTGCGACAAGCCAAAGGCATTGGAGGAAGAGCGCCGACTGTTGTATGTGGCCGTGACACGTGCCGAAAAGTATTGCATACTCACCTATGCGCAAAACCGCTTCCGCTATGGACACCTGGAGTATGGTTCCCCATCGCGCTTCCTTAGGGATTTCGACCCTAATCTGATATGTTTTGACAAGTCAAGGAACAAGAATGGCGGCTTCAAGCAGAACGGCTATGGAAGTAGAGGCTACAGTAGTGCGGGGACTTGGCAGCAAAATCTTCATCCCGTGGCCACGCAGTTCAAGGCTGACCCCATGCCTCGCATTGTCGGGCGGCGTGTTGAAGAGCCTGCGGCAAGTCCATTCTCCGAGGCTTTTGAACGAAAGATTTTGAGTGCAGGCGGGCGGTTGCGCCCCGTCTCTTCTATACAGTCTCATAGACCGGTCACACCGGCACCGCCATCCGACGGTGACATCAGTGTGGGCTGTCGCGTAGAGCATCCGCGCTTTGGCTTGGGTGAGGTGCTTGAATTGTCGGGCGAAGACGATAGCCGCAAGGCAAAGATACGCTTTGATAATGTGGGTGTGAAGAACTTGCTGCTCAAGTTCGCCTCGTTGACTGTAGTTTAAGGTGGTCTTTTTACACCGCACGAAGTCAGTCTCGGCGCATGAAAGAAAGGCAAGCCCAGTTGTTGTCTTCCCTTTCGCCTGTTTTTATAAGGCCGAGACTCTTTGCGTGGGCTTCAAGCATGGCTTTGTCTTCAGAGTAGAAGCCGCTAAGCAGCAAAGTGCCGCTACTCTTCATCAAACCGACCCACAGTTTCATGTCGGCCAAGAGAATGTTTCGGTTTATGTTTGCCGCCACCACGTCGAAGCATTGTGTGGAGTCTGCCATTGTTGAAGCATCGCCAAGCAATGCGGTGTAGCCGTTTTCCACACCGTTTATTATGGCGTTGTGGCGTGCGTTGTCCACGCTCCACTCGTCGATATCGTAGCCTGTAGCATGCCGTGCACCAAGCTTCAAGGCCAATATGCCCAGTATGCCGGTGCCGCACCCTGCATCAAGCACATCTTTGTCCTTAAGTGGCGTCTCCATTAGGGCGGTGGCCATCATGCGAGTGGTCTCGTGGGTGCCAGTGCCAAAGGCCAGCTGTGTGTCGATTTCCACTTCTATGTCAGCCCTTTGCGTTGGCAGATGCCGTCCATCGTGTATCAAGCAACGCTCGCCTACTGCTATCGGTTCAAAGCCTTCGTTTTCCCACGCCTCATTCCAGTCCTTATACTCCGCTTCGGTCACTGTGTAGTCTATGGCGACACCATTCATGGGAAATTCCGACAAGGCTTGTTCCAATGTCTCCTTGTGGAAGAGCGTGGTCTGGACGTAGCCATCCAGGCCTTGGTCAGTCTCCTCAAACGATTCAAAACCGACCTCACCGGCAGCGGCGGCCAACAGGTCACGAGTGTCGGCAAGCAACTCTTGTGGCGCGTATATGCGGAAAGTCACTTTGTAGTATTTCATCTCTCTTGTATGTTAGGGGCAAACAGGTGGTTAGAAGCGTACGCTCAACTGCAGGTCTGCTATACTGTAGTTGGGGTGTGAGAGTGCACGGTCGTTGATGAGAGCATATTCGGCATGCAACTCTATATTCTTTACAACGGTATAGTTGAGTCCAATCTCATATTGCGTGCGGCTTGTGGTCCAGTCGGCACTCGGCCGGTAGAGGTCGTAACGAGCCTTTGCCGCAAGTCGTCCTTTGATGATCGGAGCAATGCAGAGGGCATAGAGACCGTCAGCCTTGTTGCCCAATGAAGAGTTTATGGCACAATCGTTCAGGTCGGCCTTGGTCTGATAGGTTGTCTTGAAGGCGTAACCTGTGGAATGAATGTATTCTGAGCGGAAAGTCCAGCCGTCGGCCTTGTACTCAAAGGAGAATGCGTAGCGGTTTTGCGAGAGCCTGCGCACACCGGAATATGTGGCGTATTCGGTTTTTCCTTCTTTCTCGCCCACAATGACTTGATTACCGTGCTCGTCATCGCTCCATGTTCCTTTCCTTGCATAGCAGCCTGTCCATCCGAAGGCTCCTATGCGCATACCCCTGACGGGCATGACCCAAATGCCGCCTATCACATCCTTCCGGTTGTCCACGTCCTTGGTGTTTATGCCTTGTCCATTGAACACTCCTACTTGGTAATGCAAGAGGTTGCGCCCTTGGGCATTCTTGAGAAAGTCTCCCTGTAACTGCACGCCTATGTCACGGCCGTTGGAAGCGTGCTCGCCTACACGGTCGTTGAAGCCAGCCAACTTGCTTATGTTCTGCGAGTAGCCCATGAAGCCTTGGTCTATGGGGTGCATGGGGTTCTCAAAAGAGAAAGGGCGCTTGAACTGTCCTGCTTTTACTTTAAGAAAAGAGTGGCGTTGCCATTCGGCGTAGGCATCGACAATGCGCGGACTGCTCCCGAGCATCGCTGTGTTGCCGTTGAGCTGTGCCTGCACCTTATATTCAAACTCGCCTGCGAAATGTCCTGCGAGGGCTATGCGCACCATTCGCACGTCAAAGGAGTTGGTCTCGTCGTCATGCTTCGTCGAAGCTTGGTATTGCGCTATGGCATATCCGCTTAGTTTCGGCTTGCTGTCTGACGTTTCGCCAGCCGTTGAGGGAATGGTTATAATGGTTCCCCACACCATGCATAATAAACTGAAAGTCTGGTGATTTAATTTCATTCATTCCTCCTTTCCAACAACACGACATTCTCTACATGTGGTGTGTGCGGGAACATGTCAACGGGTTGCACCTCCACCACACGATAGGATGCATCAAGCAGAGCGAGGTCGCGGGCCTGAGTGGCGGGGTTGCAACTTACATAGACTATGCGCTTGGGGGCTGTGCGCAGTATGGTCTGCACAACGTCGGGATGCATTCCCGCACGTGGAGGGTCGGTAATGACCACGTCGGGTCGTCCGTGGCAAGCTATGAACTCATCGTTGAGAATATCCTTCATGTCGCCAGCGTAGAAGTCGGTATTTGCAATGCCATTGATTTGCGAGTTTATCTTTGCGTCCTCGATAGCCTCAGGCACATATTCTATGCCAATGACATGACGAGCCTGTCGCGCTACAAAGTTGGCTATGGTACCTGTTCCTGTGTATAGGTCATACACAAGCTCGTCTCCTGTGAGCGCGGCGAACTCGCGCGCTACGGAGTAAAGCACATAAGCCTGTTCGGTGTTTGTTTGGTAAAAGCTTTTGGGCCCTACTTTGAAGCGCAGCCCTTCCATTGTCTCGTATATGTGGTCTGCGCCCTTAAAGGTGATGATATTTTGGTCGCCTATGGTGTCGTTGCACTTTTGGTTGTTGACGTACATCAGCGACGAAATTTGCGGGAAAGTGTCGGCCAGATGCTGCATGAATGCTTGTGCCTTGAGCTCATCGCCTTCCTCGTCATAATGAAACTGTACTATGACCATCCACTCTCCCGTGTTGGAGTTGCGTATGATTATGTCGCGCAATAGTCCGTGTTGTTCTCGCAAATCAAAAAATGACAGTCCGTTGTTGAACGCATAGTCTCTTATGTCGTTACGTATGTCGTTGTGCAGGTCATCCATGAGCCAGCACTTGTCGATAGGGAGTATCTTGTCGAACGCTCCAGTGATGTGGAATCCTATGCCGTTCATATTGTCATACTGCTGTCCAGTGGCTATTTGCTCCTTGGTGAGCCATCGTTTGTTGCAGCATCCGAACTCGAGCTTGTTACGGTAGGAGAATGTCTTGGCTGAGCCGAGTATGGGGCTCAGTTGAGGCAGTTCCACCTTGCCTATACGCGTGAGCTGGTCGCCCACCTGACGTTGTTTGGCCTTGAGCTGCTCTTCGTAAGGCAAGTTCTGCCATTTGCAGCCTCCACATACTCCGAAATGGGAGCAGCGTGGTGTTTCGCGCACTTTGCTGTATTCCACAAACCTTATCACCTCAGCCTCACAATAGCGGTGCTTCTTTTTCTTCACCTGCAAGTCAACGATGTCACCAGGCACTGCGAACGGCACAAACACTACCATGTCGTCAACCTTGGCGAGTGATTTGCCTTCTGCCGCAACGTCGGTTATCAACACGTTTTCCAACACGGGCAATGGTCTCTTCTTCCTGCTCATAAATGTATCTGTAATTCTTTGCTTGTTTCTTTACTCTTGCCTGCGAAGTTGGAAAGTAGGGCTACTTCTACACATTACTATATTATAATTAGTTGCCCAAATGCAAAAGCACATTTCCTGCACTTTTTATATGCATAAAAAAAGCATGATGCATTGTGTCTGTTTGCGAACTATTGCCATGCGGATTCTTCGCTTGCGTGTGCAAAAGTACAAAATAAACAGCTAAAACACGTAGGCTTCATGTCGCTGTGTGCGTTCCCAGTGGTACAAAAAGGCCGAGAATTTCACTTTTAGTCCGCTTTTTTTGTTTTATCATAGCAAAAAACGTACATTTGCATACGTAAAGGAAATAACCTAACGAATAAATGTTAATCGTAAATACACCTAACTTATGAACGAAAAGAGAGTTTACACCTTCGGCAATGGTAAGGCTGAGGGAAACGCGAAAATGCGTGAGGAACTTGGCGGCAAAGGAGCCAACCTCGCCGAAATGAACCTTATCGGCGTGCCAGTGCCTCCCGGATTTACCATTACCACGAGTTGCTGTAACGAATACTACAAGGTGGGACAAGAAAAAATCAAGGAAGTGCTTGAGAGTGAGGTGATGGCTGCTGTGGCTCACACCGAATCGCTGATGAACTCGAAGTTTGGCGATGTAAAGAACCCGCTTCTCGTCAGTGTGCGCTCTGGAGCGCGCGCATCCATGCCTGGCATGATGGACACCATCCTCAACCTCGGACTTAACGACGAGGTGGCCGAGGGACTAGTGGCAAAGACAGGCAACCCCCATTTCGTATATGACTCTTACCGCCGCTTCGTGCAGATGTACGGTGACGTGGTGCTTGAGATGAAGCCGGTCAACAAGGAAGACATCGACCCGTTTGAGGAAATCATTGAGAGCGTGAAGGCAGAGCGCGGAGTGAAGCTTGACAAAGACCTCTCCGTGGAAGAGCTGAAGAAACTTGTAAAGCTCTTCAAGGCCGCCATCAAGGAACGCACAGGCAAAGACTTCCCCACAGACCCCATCGAGCAGCTTTGGGGTGCCATTTGCGCTGTATTCCGCAGCTGGATGAACGAACGCGCCATTCTTTACCGCAAGATGGAAGGCATACCCGACGAATGGGGTACGGCCGTGAGTGTGATGGCTATGGTATTTGGTAATATGGGCGACACCTCAGCCACAGGCGTTTGCTTCAGCCGCGATGCCGGTAACGGAGAGAACTTGTTCAACGGCGAGTACCTCGTAAACGCACAAGGCGAGGACGTGGTGGCTGGAATACGCACACCGCAGCAAATCACCAAGATTGGCTCACAGCGCTGGGCCGAGCGTGCAGGCATCAGCGAGGAAGAGCGTGTGGCCAAGTATCCTTCTATGGAGGAGGCTATGCCCGAAATCTACAAGCAGCTCGACGAACTGCAGGACAAGTTGGAACACCACTACCACGACATGCAGGACATGGAGTTCACCGTGCAGGAGGGCAAACTGTGGTTCCTCCAGACGCGTAACGGCAAGCGTACGGGTACGGCCATGGTGAAGATCGCCATGGATCTGCTCCACGAGGGCATGATAGACGAAAAGACAGCTATCTTGCGCTGTGAGCCGCAGAAACTCGACGAACTGCTGCATCCCGTGTTCGACAAGAAGGCACTGCTTAGTGCAAAGGTCATCACTCAAGGTCTGCCTGCTTCTCCGGGTGCTGCCTGCGGTCAGATTGTGTTCCATGCCGACGATGCTCAGGCTTGGCATGCCGACGGCCACAAGGTGGTGATGGTGCGTATTGAGACCAGCCCTGAAGACTTGGCCGGTATGGCATCTGCCGAGGGCATCCTTACGGCTCGTGGCGGTATGACGTCGCATGCTGCCGTGGTGGCTCGTGGCATGGGCAAGTGCTGCGTCTCTGGGGCCGGTGCCATCAACGTGGACTACAAGACAAAGACTGTCGAGATCGACGGCGTTGTATATAAAGAAGGCGACTATATCTCGCTGAATGGTTCTACTGGTCAGGTGTATGCCGGTGAAGTGCCCACTAAGGCTGCCGAACTCAGTGGCGACTTCAAGGAACTGATGGATCTCTGCGACAAGTACACCAAACTGCAAGTTCGCACCAACGCCGACACTCCACACGACGCTCAAGTGGCTCGTGCCTTTGGTGCCAAGGGTATTGGTCTGACCCGTACAGAGCACATGTTCTTTGAGGACAAGAAGATTATCGCCATGCGCGAAATGATTCTTTCTGACACCGTGGAGGGTCGCGAGAAGGCTCTTGCCAAGTTGCTACCTTATCAGAAGGCCGACTTCAAGGGTATCCTCAAGGCTATGGACGGATGCCCGGTGAACATCCGCTTGCTCGATCCGCCTCTCCATGAGTTTGTCCCCCACGATTTGGCAGGTCAGGAGACCATGGCCAGAGAGATGGGTGTGGATGTTGCAACCATACAACGCCGAGTGGAGTCGCTGGCTGAGAACAACCCCATGCTCGGGCACCGCGGTTGTCGCTTGGGCATTACATTCCCCGAGATTACAGCCATGCAGACTCGTGCCATCCTTTCGGCCGCATGTGAACTGAAGAACGAAGGCAAAAATCCGAAGCCCGAGATTATGGTGCCCCTCATCGGCATTCTCTATGAACTGAAGCAGCAGAAAGAGATTATCCAGAAGACCGCCAGGGAGGTGTTTGAGGAATATGGCGTCGAGATTGAGTTCGAGATTGGAACCATGATTGAGATACCTCGTGCAGCCCTCACGGCCGACAAGATTGCCACCGAGGCCGAATATTTCTCGTTTGGAACAAACGATCTTACGCAGATGACCTTCGGCTATTCGCGTGACGACATAGCCAGTTTCTTGCCTGTCTATCTCGACAAGAAGATACTAAAGGTTGACCCATTCCAAGTGCTCGACCAAAACGGTGTGGGCCAGCTAATAGAGATGGCCGTAAAGAAAGGCCGCTCTGTACGCCCGCAATTGCGTTGCGGTATCTGCGGTGAGCACGGCGGCGAGCCCAGTTCGGTGAAGTTCTGCGCCAAGATTGGTATGAACTACGCCAGTTGCTCTCCGTTCCGCGTGCCAATCGCGCGCCTTGCCGCGGCGCAGGCGGCTGTGGAGGAGTAAATCCTGAATGCTGACAGTTAGCGAAATAAGAGGCAAGGGTCTGGAAAACAGATTCTTGCCTCTCTTCTTTTTACGCGCGTTCTGCTTGTTTCAAAAGCAGTACATGAAGCAAAAAATACCCTAATTGTTGGCCAGTTTTAAAGGGTATGTTGACCAGAAATAAACAGCATGTTGACCAAATTCAAATCTGGGCGTAACACCTTAGATAACTTATTCGGTCACTAACACAGGGTAAAGTAGTAAACATTTCACTAATTATTCGTATTATGGCGACTTTACGAACAACCGTAAAAACAAAACTAAAGACTGGGGTGTATGTAGTTTACATCCGAGTCTTACACAATAGACAAAGTTCATATATTAGGACTCAATGGATGGTTAATGATGCAGGTATCAATGGCAGTAGTAAAGAAGTTACAGATCCTTTTGTCATTCAGCAAGCATCTATACTGATGAGTCAGTATTATCACATGCTTAACCAAATTGACTATTCAGGTTGGACAGCATCTGAAGTTGCTTCATATCTTACAAAGTCTAAGGAGGATATGTCGTTCTCTGATTATGTAAGAAAACATGTTGATCATTTGATAAATACTGGTCATGAAAGAACATCTCGCAACTACAAGTGGGCTATACGTCACCTGGAGAAATTCGCTGGAATTGACAACATCATGTTCTCCCGGCTCACCCCTGCTTTCCTTAACCGATGGATAGAATGCTTGTCCACGACAAACCGATGCAAGGAACAATATCCTGTATGCTTACGTGAGGTTTACAAAGCGGCAATGAGGGAGTTCAATGATGAAGAACGTGGCATAATCAAGTTGAAGAATCCATGGAATAATGTTACAATTCCAAGGAGCGACGTTCCACAAAAGAGAGCGATTCCTGCAAGTAAGCTTCGTGCCTTCTTCAACGTGATGCCCGATAGAAGCAGATTCACTAATCCTCTGATGGAAGTTGGTCAGGATGTTGCTCTTATTTCTTTTGGCATGTGTGGCTTAAATGCGGTTGATATCTTTTATGCCGAAAAAAGCCAATACGTGAATGGCATATTCCATTACGAACGACGTAAGACCAGAAACTCCCGTTCAGATAAAGGTTACTTTGAGGTGCGTGTTCCTGAACTTATTAAACCCACGTTCGAGAAATATCTTTCAAAGGATACAAAGTCCCCATGGCTATTCAATTTCCATGACCGTCTGTCAACAGAGGATTCTTTCTGCGCAAACGTCAATAGAGGTATTTCTCAGATTTGGGAAAAACTCGGTACAGACTACAAGGCTTCGTTGTATGCCTTTCGTCATAGTTGGGCCACTATTGCCCAAAACGAATGTGGGGCAACAATGAATGAGGTTGACTTTGGACTCAACCATTCAATCAACCGCATGGCAAAGGTCTATGTCAAAATAGATTTTTCTCCTGCTTGGATTCTCAATGAGAAGGTGATAAACTTCGTGTTCTTTACAGACTTTGAATCTAAGCATGCAGAAGAGAAAGAAGATAAGTCGTTCGAGAGATTGTCCAAGTATAACATGATTCGTGCTGAAGCTTATGTTATGGGCAAAAAAATATGCCATGTAGAAGACACTGGATATTCCAATGTTGATCAGGTTTTGGATGAACTCGTGGCATTGTTGCCAAAGAAGGTAAAGAACACACGTGTACAGTTCAAGGTAATTAACATCGATAAGAATCTAACGCAAATGTATCAGCGTCTTATCCCATGAGTTCGAACGTTTCTCTCTTTACCGAATACAAAAAACTCAGATATGAGGCAATATTCCCTGTATCTGAGTTTTTCTTGTTAGAGATTATGCTTTACAGCAGATAGTTCTGTTGGATGTTTGCCAATTTCTGCAGGTCAACCAACCTATATCGTTTCTTGCCTGGTGACACTCTGCATGGTTTCACCAGACCCTTCTTTATCCATCGCTCAACATCTGCCCTTCCGAACATCTTGAATGCCTTCGCCTGACTGATTTCCAGTTGACCTTTCTCCACTTGGTGTATCTTCAGTGCAATCTTGGTTGCAAGTTCGTTGACAAACTGGTCATAAGTGACCGTTTTGTCTGCGAACATCATTTCCGTATTGTTGTCCATTGTCTGTATGCTTTATTGTTACGTGAAATGGAGAGGCTACCTCCGTATTGAACCGATTCGGCCACAAAGTTAGCCCCTCACAACCTTGAGTCTGCAAGAGCCTGCGATATAGGACTTGGCATATAGTCATTATATAGCCTCCCCTTTCGCAGTTGCTTACTTTTCTTGCATCCTACATGGTTTCTTTCAACTTCTTGGCAAAAGCATTGCAGACTGCTTCAAATCCGGAGTCCTCGATTTTTGTCTTCGAAGACTTCTTCTTTGCGAGTTGCGTATTCTTCGCCTGTGACAGACTGCATCGCAGTTGACTCGCCCGCAGAGGTTGATTGTTCGCCGAGGACGAAACAAGGCAGTTGTTTTCCATAATCATCTGCCATGCGAACGGCAAGAGACCGTAGAAACGGAGGGCACCGAAGAAGAGAGCAACATGCCGGTTTACATTTGCCTGAAGAGGCATCGTCAACTGACAGTCGAACAGACTTTTGATTTCGTCCGCTGTGACATTATGCCTAAACATCTCTGTCGTGTTTGCAAACTCAGTGATGAGTCTTATCTGCTCTTCCGAGAAATTCGCCAGACATTCACGCTTTGGCTCGATGTTCTTGCCGGTGTCAAACAGATGATGCATCAGCAGGAAATCATTCTCTTCGAAAGTTTCTTTCGAGAAAAACGCTTCCACAAGGTCACGCCGCTCTTCAAGAAGTTCCCTCACACTGCAGACATGCATCACATGAAGCCGGATGTCTGACTCTCTCCTACCCATCGTAGGAAGATGATAAGAGAAGAAATCATTCACATAACGAGGGTAAGACTTTTCGCCACCCTTGATTTCACACTGGTACTGCTCATAGGCAGCACGATAGAGTTGCCAGAGCTCATTCTCCGGCAGCTCATTCTCTGTTTTCTTGGTACAGCTTACACAGCATGGACACAAAAAGAGAGAGAATAAAGTCTTTCTTTAAGTACTTCATCTTCTTTTTGTATTAAAAAAATCATAATGAAAATTATGGCATGCACGGGCATGTCATGTTATTGTCTGATGTCTGTATATATCTATATTCATTTTGTTTGTGGATATAAATAATACAAAGATATGCAATGTTGGTGCAGTCTAACTGCACTTGTTAATGAAAGTGGCTAAACACAGGCATTTTGCAATCCTTAATTCTGAATATGTCACTCGGAAATGCAAACAAGTGGCTAAAATACCAACCAATCCAATCATATGAAACGAAC
>CAVHDN010000036.1:0-11277 GCA_963634315.1 Flexilinea sp.
ACCTCGAAGCCATCATAAAGGCTTGATGCCACATGGTAAGGTTCAAAAAAAATGCAAGGCAAACTTAAGCCACTTGTTTTTCTCCCACCTACATAAAAATGCACTTTTGAACTTTATCTAAAGATTTTAGTGTAACTTTGTGGCGTGAATACGACAAAACGACATTAAAATATAGAATATGCTTACACTAAAACTGATCAGCGAGGAGACTGAACGTGTTGTACGTGGCTTGGAGAAGAAGCACTTCGAGGGTGCCCGCGAAGCCATAGACAAAGTGCTCGCGGTTGACAAGCGCCGCCGAGAGGCTCAAAAGGAACTGGACAAGAACAAGCAGGAGGCCAAGAAGATGGCCGCAGAGATTGGCAGTCTGATGAAGCAGGGCAAGAAAGACGAGGCGGAGGAGATGAAAGGCAAAGTGTCGGCACTGAAACAGACCGACAAGACTCTGCAGGAAACCATGGACAGTGCAGAGAAGGAACTGCGCGACCTGCTCTGCTCCATTCCAAACATACCCAACGACGATGTGCCCGAGGGCAAGGACGCATCGGACAATGTCATTGTGAAGGAAGGTGGTCCCATGCCCAACCTGGGCGACGACGCACTGTGCCACTGGGACCTCTGCCGCAAGTACAACCTCATAGACTTCGACCTGGGCGTAAAGGTCACAGGAGCCGGTTTCCCCTTCTACATAGGCAAGATGGCCCGTCTGCAGCGCGCCCTTGAGGCTTTCTTCCTTGAGGAGGCCCGCAAAAGCGGCTACCTTGAGGTGCAGCCTCCCTACGTGGTCAACGAGGACTCGGGCTACGGCACAGGACAGTTGCCCGACAAGGAGGGACAGATGTATCACTGCAACCTCGACAACCTCTATCTCATACCTACGGCCGAGGTACCCGTAACCAACATCTTCCGCGACACCATACTCGATGAGAAAGACCTGCCCATCAAGCGCACCGCCTATTCGGCATGCTTCCGTCGCGAAGCCGGTTCCTACGGCAAGGACGTGAGAGGACTCAACCGTCTGCATCAGTTCGACAAGGTGGAGATAGTACGTATAGACACGCCCCAGCACTCCTATGAGAGTCTGAAGGAAATGCTTGCCCACGTTGAAGGCCTTGTGCAGAAACTCGAACTGCCCTACCACATTCTCCGTCTCTGTGGCGGTGACATGAGCTTCACCTCATCCATCTGCTACGACTTCGAGGTGTGGAGCGGAGCACAGAAGAGATGGCTTGAGGTTTCGTCGGTGTCCAACTTCGAGAGCTACCAGGCCAACCGACTGAAGTGTCGCTACCGTCATGCCGATGACAAGAAGATAGAGCTTTGCCACACCTTGAACGGTTCGGCCCTCGCTCTGCCGCGCATCGTTGCAGCCATACTGGAGAACAACCAGACTCCCGAGGGTATCAGAGTGCCCAAGTGCCTCGTGCCTTACTGCGGCTTTGACATGATAGACGACAAAAACTTCGAGTGATCCGACACACACGATGAACAACATATTGTGCTGACGAGACCATAGAGGGTGCGATGAGCTGCGCTGAGCATGTCAATTTGACATAGGCGCCGTTCATTGCACTCTTTTGTTTTGTGGGCATTACAACAAGGTGGATTCTATAAATTTCACCGTAAAGAATAGACTAAACTACAGCTTTATGAATAAGATTATACGCAAACAGCAGTTCTCGGAGAATGTTTTTCTCTTTGAGGTAGAAGCCCCGCTCATAGCCAAGAGCCGCAAGGCCGGCCATTTCGTCATAGTGCGCATAGGCGAGAAGGGCGAGCGCATGCCCCTCACCATAGCCGACGCCGACACGGACAAGGGCACCATAACGCTCGTGGTGCAGAAGGTGGGCCTGTCGTCCACCAAACTCTGCATGCTCAACGAGGGCGACTATATAACCGATGTGGTGGGTCCCCTGGGCAACGCCACAACCATTGAGAAGTACGGAACGGTGATTTGCGCCGGAGGTGGAGTGGGCGTGGCCCCCATGCTCCCCATCATCAAGGCACTCAAGGCCGCAGGCAACCGCGTGCTCTCCGTCCTTGCTGGACGTTCCAAAGACCTCATCATACTTGAAGACGAAGTGCGCAAGTACAGCGACGAAACCATCATAATGACCGACGACGGCTCCTACGGCGAGAGGGGCGTTGTGACCGTAGGCATAGAAAAGCTCATCAATCAGGAACACATTGACAAAGTCTTTGCCATAGGTCCTCCCGTAATGATGAAATTCAGCTGTCTGCTCACCCAGCGCTACGGCATTCCCACCGACGTGTCACTCAACACCATCATGGTGGATGGCACGGGCATGTGCGGCGCCTGCCGACTCACCATTGGCGGCAAGACCAAATTCGTATGCATCGACGGTCCCGAGTTCGACGGTTCGCTCGTCGATTGGGACGAGATGTTCAAGCGCATGGGAACCTTCAAGAAAGCCGAACGTGAGGAGATGGAACACTTCGAAGAGCATTTAGGCAGCATTAAGGACAAAACTTCTGATGGCGAGGCCCCCAAAGCAGCCGCAGCCGACGAGACTGTCGACGAGCCTATAGCCGCACTCACCGACCGCAACGCCGAGTGGCGCAAGGCGTTGAGAACAGCCGTGAAGCCCAAGGATCGCATGGCTGTGGAACGTGTGACCATGCCCGAACTCGACCCTCAATACCGCGCCACCACACGGCTTGAGGAAGTGAACATCGGCCTAACGCGAGAGATGGCCGTACTCGAGGCCAAGCGTTGTCTCGACTGCGCCAAGCCATCGTGTGTGGAGGGCTGTCCCGTGAACATCGACATTCCCTCGTTCATCAAGAACGTTGAGCGAGGCCAACTCCTTGCAGCCGCCAAGGTGCTCAAGAATACGTCAGCTCTGCCTGCCGTGTGCGGTAGAGTGTGTCCGCAGGAGAAGCAGTGCGAGAGCCGGTGCATACACACCAAGACTGGCGGAAAGGCCGTGGCCATAGGCTATCTGGAACGCTTCGTTGCCGACTATGAGCGTGAGAGCGGCAACATGGCCCTGCCCGACATGGCCCCATCCAACGGCACGAAGGTGGCCGTGGTAGGCTCCGGTCCCTCGGGACTGAGCTTTGCAGGCGACATGATTAAGCGAGGCTATGAGGTGCATGTGTTTGAGGCCCTTCACGAGATAGGCGGAGTGCTCAAGTACGGCATACCCGAGTTCCGTCTGCCCAACCCTATTGTGGATGTAGAGATAGACAATCTGCGCAAGATGGGCGTGATTTTCCACA
This sequence comes from Flexilinea sp., assembly GCA_963634315.1. Lineage (GTDB taxonomy): Bacteria > Bacteroidota > Bacteroidia > Bacteroidales > Bacteroidaceae > Prevotella. The sequence goes on from CAVHDN010000036.1 coordinate 3,244, forward strand.
CCGACTGTGTAGTGGGCAAGACCATCTCCGTGGAGCAACTCGAGGCCGAAGGCTTCAAGGGCATCTTCGTAGGCTCAGGCGCGGGACTTCCCAACTTCATGAACATACCTGGCGAGAACTCGCTCAACATAATGTCGTCCAACGAATATCTGACGCGCGTAAACCTCATGGACGCCGCCAACCCCACAGCCGACACACCCCTCAACTTCGGCAAGCGTGTGCTTGTGGTGGGCGGAGGCAACACCGCCATGGACTCCTGTCGCACAGCCAAGCGCCTCGGAGCCGATGTCACCCTCATATATCGCCGTTCGGAGGCTGAGATGCCCGCACGTCTTGAGGAGGTCAAGCACGCCAAGGAAGAGGGCATACGCTTCCTCACCCTGCACAATCCCCTTGAGTATAAGGCCGACGACAAAGGTGCCGTTTGTCAGGCTGTGCTTCAGGTGATGGAACTTGGAGAGCCCGATGCGAGCGGACGGCGCAGTCCGGTGCCTGTAGAGGGCAAGACGCTCACCATCGACATCGACCAGGTCATCGTGGCCGTAGGCGTGTCGCCCAATCCCCTTGTGCCCAAGTCCATCCAGAACCTTGAACTCGGCCGCAAGAACACCATTGTGGTCAACGACGACATGCGCAGCTCGCGTCCGGAGATATACGCCGGAGGCGACATCGTTCGCGGTGGAGCCACCGTCATTCTCGCCATGGGCGACGGTCGCAGGGCCGCAGCCTCCATGCACGCCAGTCTTTCCCAAGAGCAAGCATAGCGCAATGAACGGGCTCTATACCATCATGTTGCTCCTCTTGAGCAACATCTTCATGACCTTGGCTTGGTACGGCCATCTGCGACTCCAGCAGACGGGCGTGTCAAGCCACTGGTCGCTCTTTGCCGTTATCGGCTTCTCCTGGGGCATAGCTTTCTTCGAGTATTGTTGTCAGGTACCCGCCAACAGACTTGGCTTCCAAGGCAACGGCGGTCCCTTTTCTCTTGTACAGCTCAAGGTGGTGCAGGAGTGCATCAGCCTTGGCGTCTTCGCCGTCATAGCCAACATCCTCTTTCAGGGACAGACACTCCATTGGAACCACATCCTGGCTTTCCTCCTCATAATATGTGCGGTGTATCTCGTGTTCATGAAATGAGCAGGCCCCATGCCTAAGCCCACACCCGAACAGCAGCTCGAGCGGCGCATAGTGTCCCGCTTCCAGAAAGCCCTCACCGCCTACCGCCTCATCGACTCCGGCGACCACGTGCTCGTGGGACTGTCGGGTGGCAAGGACTCCCTCTGCCTATTGGAGATGCTCGCAAGGCGCATGAGGATTACCCATCCGGCCTTCAGCGTCACCGCCCTCCACGTGCGCATGGAGAACATCAGCTATCAGTCCGACACCAGCTATCTCGAAAGTTTCGCCCAAGGCCTCGGCGTGCCGCTGCGCATCGTCACCACAGGGTTCAGCCAAGTCCCAGATACCCGCAAGCCCGCCTGTTTCCTCTGTTCGTGGCACAGGCGCAAGATGCTGTTCAACGTGGCCCAAGAGTTGGGGTGCAACAAGATTGCCCTCGGCCACCACATGGACGACATCCTTCACACCGCCCTTATGAACCAGTTCTTCCAAGGCCACTTCTCCACCATGCCCGTGCGCTTGGCCATGAAGAAGATGCCCCTCACCATCATCCGCCCCCTCTGTCTCGAGGCAGAGAGCGACATTGAAGCCTTTGCCCTGCAGCGTGGCTACGAGCGGCAGCAGAAGCTCTGCCCCTTTGAGCGGGCGTCGCAGCGCACCACCATGCGTCAGGTCTTCAACCATGTTGAGGCCCTCAACCCCGAAGCCCGTTATTCGCTGTGGAACGCCCTTGAGGCTGATGGCAAACTGATGGAAGAGTGAACTACGCGCGTTGCTTGTGCGCAGGTGGTGCAGCTTGGAAAAGTATATAATAATCAATAATTTCAATATCCAATTATGGAACAAAAACATCACTACACAGGTTTGACTGAAGCCCAAGTGCTCGAAAGCCGCAAAACGCATGGAGCCAATGTCCTGACACCGAAAGAAAAAAAACCACTGTGGAAACAATTCTTAGAAAAGTTCAGCGACCCGCTCATTATCATCCTGCTGATAGCAGGTGCGCTGTCCATTGGCATCTCTTGCTATGAGTTTTTCGGACTCGGGCAAGACGCTGCTGTATTCTTCGAGCCTGCCGGCATATTTGTGGCCATCTTACTGGCCACAGGTCTCGCCTTCTACTTCGAGATGCAGGCCGACAAGGAATTCACCATCCTCAACCAGGTGAATGACGACGAGCCGGTGACGGTTGTGCGCAACGGAAACACCACACAAATTCCCCGCAAGGACGTTGTCGTCGGCGACATCGTCATCCTGACCACCGGCGAAGAAGTTCCTGCCGACTGTGAACTGCTGGAGGCCACTTCCCTCTGTGCCGACGAATCGACCCTCACGGGCGAACCGATGTGCCGCAAGAGCACCGACGAAAGCGACTTCGACCCCAATGCGACCTATAAGACCAACAACGTGAAGAAAGGCACGAAAGTGATGGAAGGACACGGCATAGGCCGCGTGGAGGCTGTAGGCGACCATACGGAGCAGGGCAGGGTGTTTGAAGCCGTGCAAATAGACAACAGCGTGAAGACTCCGCTCAACGAACAGTTGGACGGACTCAGCGATTGGGTTACGAAAATCAGCTACGGCATTGCCGCACTCATCGTCGTAGGCCGCATCATCATGTACTTCGTTACCAACGGAACCGATTGCTTCGGTTCCATGCAGCAGATAGCACCTTTCATAGCCTACATTCTACAGACGCTCATGATAGCCGTTACACTCGTGGTGGTGGCTGTGCCAGAAGGCTTGCCCATGGCAGTGACACTCAGTCTGGCTTACAGCATGCGCCGTATGCTCAAGACAAACAATCTCGTGCGCAAGATGCACGCTTGCGAAACGATGGGCGCCACCACTGTAATCTGTACAGACAAGACAGGTACTCTCACTCAGAACCAGATGAGCGTGGAGGAAATGAAATTCTACGGCAACACTCCCGAAGCGGTGTTTCGCGAAGGCATCGCCGTCAACTCAACGGCTTCGATAGATTTCTCCGACAAAGAAAAGCCTCAGATACTGGGCAACCCGACGGAGGGCGCACTCCTGCTTTGGCTTTACAAGCAAGGGTGCGACTTCATTGCCATGCGTGAACAGGCCAAGACCTTGCAGGAAGTGCCCTTCTCCACGGAACGCAAATACATGGCCACGGTGGTGCAGTCGGCTGCTTCGCAGGGCAAGAAAGTGCTTTACGTAAAGGGAGCACCCGAAATTGTCTATGGACTTTGCCGCGAAACATCAGTAGGCAAAGAGGAGGTGGAAAAACAACTTCTTGGCTACCAAAACCGAGCCATGCGTACGCTTGGCTTTGCCTATCAGGTTGTGGAAGACAACGACAAGGTGATTGACGACAACAAGATAGTGGCCGACAAGCTCGTGTTCATCGGCGTAGCCGCCATTGCCGACCCTGTGCGAAGCGATGTGCCTGCCGCCGTTGCCGAATGTCTGCATGCAGGCATAGCCATCAAGATAGTGACGGGCGACACTCCCGGAACAGCCAAGGAAATAGCCCGCCAGATAGGACTTTGGAACGATGTTGCCGACACGGAACGCAACATCATTACAGGTCCCGACTTCGCTGCCTTGACCGATGAGCAAGTGGATGAGCGCATACTCGACCTGAAAATCATTTCCCGCGCCCGTCCCATGGACAAGAAACGCCTGGTTGAGGCTCTGCAAAAGAAAGACCAAGTGGTGGCCGTTACGGGCGACGGCACCAACGACGCTCCTGCACTCCGTGCTGCCCACGTGGGGCTCTCCATGGGCGACGGTACCAGCGTGGCAAAGGAGGCTTCCGACATCACCATCATAGACAACTCTTTCAGCAGCATCGGCAAAGCTGTCATGTGGGGACGCTCCCTATATCAAAACATACAACGCTTCCTGCTGTTCCAGCTTACGGTCAACGTGACGGCTTGTTTCCTCGTGCTCTGCGGAGCCTTCATGGGCACGGAGTCGCCTCTGACAGTGACTCAGATGCTTTGGATAAATCTCATCATGGACACCTTTGCTGCCATGGCGCTCGCTTCACTGCCGCCGTCGGAGAGCGTGATGAATGACAAGCCGCGCGACCGCAAAGCATTCATTCTCACCAAGACCATGATTCGTGAAATCATCGGTGTGGGCGGTTTCTTCTTCCTGCTCTTGCTCTGCATGCTTTATGTTTTCCAACATGCCGATATCACTCAACTCACCGATTTGCTCCACGTGCATATAGGCGCAAAGGGCCATGTCTCCACCTACGAACTGACGCTGCTTTTCACCACGTTCGTGATGACCCATTTCTTCTACCTCTTCAATGCGCGTGCGTTCGAAACAGGCCGCAGTGCGCTGCACTTCAAGGGATGCAGTGGCTTGCTCGCCATTGCTGCAATTATCATCGTCGGGCAGATAGCTATGGTGGAGCTGCCCGGCCTGCAGCAGTTCTTCAATGTGGAGGGTTTGAAACTCATCGACTGGGTCGTCATCATCGTCGGCTCGTCCTTCGTGCTGTGGGTTGGTGAACTCGCGAGACTGTTCAAGAAATAACCGTTTCAAATAGCGACCGAAAAGCCGCAGTCGGGTTGACGGCTGCGGCAAAACAATCTACCTTATGAGTAGGAACAATATCACAGAGATGGTGGTTTATAGAATGTTTACTCCCATGTGGTCATCGGTCAGATGATTTTTTATCGTCTCGATTAGAGATTCTGCATACAACTCCCAAAGTGGTAGCGATGGCCGTTATCAAGGCCGCTACAACTTGTAGCACAGTGCGCCAAACGGTGTCTTTATTCATGGCGTAATGGTTTTTATTGGGTTGAACGATTGAAATGATTTTGTTTGATGAGGAGTTTCTGCCGGTAGTAGGAGCATTTGTGCCAAATGCGACCTCAGCGCATTGTCGCGTTTTCGTTTTGGTCGCAGTTCGGAGAACTGCTCCTACTAAGTTTGCTTCTGCGCTTGACTGGGCTTGCTAGTAGGAGCGATTATCCGAATTGCGACCCGAAAGCCCGTGAGGGCTAACCCACCGACGTATGTGCTTGCACTCGAATAAGGAATATTTGTACAAAGTTGCTCACTCCGCTGAGGTCGCATTTGGCACAAATGCTCCTACTACCGGCAGTCATCTCGCCTCGCCCGGCCCAAGCGAAAAACGCATATGTTGCAGAAAAACGTAACAAACGAGTAAGTTCAAAGAGTGAGCAAGGCGGTGAACATGCCAGGGAAGAGGGGCGCAGGGTCGATGGGCGTGCGGAAAAGTCCAAACACAGCGCTACCGCTGCCGCTCATGGAGGCATAGACTGCGCCGAGGGAATAGAGCCGCTCCTTTATCTGACCTATCTCCGGATGCAGGGCGAACACGCTCCGCTCGAAGTCGTTGAGCAGCAGCCCTCGCCACGTCTCCACGGGTTGCTTGACTATGTCGCGGCACTTAGTCAGTGTGGGTTTGGGCCCCACAAGTGAGAAGGCCTCACGTGTGGGCACGGGAATGTCGGGACGCACTATAGCCAAGCGCCAGCCGCCAAGGTTGAGGTCTATGGGCTGCAGCCGCTCGCCAATGCCCTCGGCATAGGCCGGACGACCAGTGATGAAGAAGGGGCAGTCGGCCCCGAGCCTCACGGCATAGCCCTCCATGGCGCTGCTGGAAAGTACGAGGGAAAAGGCGTCGTTGAGAAGCCTTATCATGGCGGCGCCATCGCTCGAGCCTCCGCCCATGCCCGCCTGTGTGGGTATGCCCTTGTAGAGATGGACGTGGACGCGAGGCAGTGGGAAGTCGGCGGCAAGCATGTTGTAGGCCCTCACCACGAGGTTGTCCTGCTCGTCGCCAGCCACGCTGATGTTGGAGACCTTCAAGTCGCACGCCACGCTGGAGGGGAAACGGTTGTCCATCACGTTCAGTTCTATGGCGTCGGTGAGCGGCACGGGATAGAACACAGTTTCAAGGTCGTGGTAGCCGTCGGGGCGCCGTCCCACGATGTTCAGGCCGAGGTTGATCTTTGCTTGCGGAAAGGTTATCATGTGGATGATGCTATAATAAGGTATGGCGAAAACGACCGCTCCCCGCAACAAGCCCATCGGTGGGTTGCGGGGAGCGCGTGAATAATGTATGCTTGGTGAAAGGATATTACTTCTTCTCTTCTTTCTTAGCAGGCTTGTAGCGTTTGTTCAGTCCATTCACCACATCGTTGGTGATGTCGTGCTTGGTGTCGGCATAGAGTATGTTGTCGCCAGCCTTGGAGATGATGAGGTCATACTTCTTCGTCTTGTTGTAGTCCTTGAGGAAGTTGCGGATGGAGTCGCGCAGGGCCGCGTTGAACTTGTTGGTCTGCTCGTCAAGCTCCGAGCCCAGACGGTTCTGCAGTTCCTGCAAGTCCTGCTCCTGACGCTGAATGGCGGCCTGCACGCTCTGCGCCTGCTCGCGGCTGGTGAAGCCGTTGTTCTGAACCTTCTGCTGGAAGTTGGCAGCCGCGGCCTGCAACTGCTTGCCCTTCTGGTTGAGCGTGTTGCGCGCATTGTTGCTCTTCTTCTGCAGAATGAGAGTGTAGTCCTTGCAGAACTGATACTGCGACATGATGGAGTCAACCTCCACGTAGGCTATCTTCATTCCGGCCGTTTGCGTGTCCTTGGTCTTTCCGGGCTGCTCGTCCATCTTGGGCGTAGCGTTGTTGCACGCAGCGAGCGCGCATACTGCGAGCGCCGCAAAGCCTACGGCGCGAAGGGTGTTTTTGCTTTTCATCTTTGTATGTTGTTTTTTCGTTTGCTCCGTAAAGCGCTTCGGCGCCTTGCCTGAGCGTCCTGCTCAAGCACACAGCCTATGCCCCTCTCCCTCATGGCACGGCTGTCGTGGATGTGCTGCGAGCGGAAACTGCCGCCTTTCTTGGCATAGACACGGACGCTCATAAAAGCTATGGCTATTGCAATTATTAACGTGCTCAAGAGGATTATCTCAACCATAAACTGTAACTTTGCGGCTACAAAGATAGCGCAATTTGACCAATTAGACATAGTAACGCATTAAAAAAAGAGTAAATTATGGATAAAAGCGAATTGAAACCGGCAAGCGTGTTCAAGCTGTTTGCCGAGATAAACAAGATTCCGCGCCCGTCGAAGCACGAGGGGAAGATGGTGGAATTCTTAAGCAACTGGGGCAAGGCCCACGGCTTGGAGACGAAGGTGGACGAGACGGGCAACGTGCTCATAAAGAAGCCGGCCACTCTGGGCATGGAAGACCGCAAGACGGTGACGCTGCAAAGCCACATGGATATGGTGTGCGACAAGCTCGTGGATGTGGACTTCAACTTCGAAACCGACGCCATACGCACCCACATCGAGGGCGAGTGGCTCACAGCCGAGGGCACCACGCTTGGAGCCGACGATGGCATTGGCGTGGCCATGGAACTGGCCGTACTCGAGGCCGACGATGTGGAGCACGGGCCGATAGAGTGTGTGTTCACGGTGGACGAGGAGACTCAGCTCACCGGAGCCACGAGCATGAAGGCAGGCTTCATGGGCGGCGACATGCTCATAAACCTCGACAGTGAGGACGAGGGACAGATATTCGTGTCGTGCGCTGGAGGCAAGACCACCACCGCCACGTTCCACACAAAGCGCGAGGACGTGGGCGAGGGCAAGTGGTTCTTCCTCAGAGGTGCGCTGAAGGGGCTTAAGGGCGGACACTCCGGCGACGACATCAACAAGAAGCGGGCCAACGCCATCAAGATACTCGCACGCTTCCTCTACAAGGAGATTACGAAGCGAGAGCTTAGGCTCGTGGAGCTGAACTCGGGCAAGATGCACAACGCCATACCCCGCGACGGCAGTTTCATCATAGCCGTACGCGATGCCGACAAGGAGCAGGTGAAGGCAGACTGGAACGTGTTTGCAAGCGATGTGGAGGAGGAATTCCACGTGACCGACACCACCATGGAGTTTGCCATGGAG
>CAVHDN010000037.1:0-11210 GCA_963634315.1 Flexilinea sp.
GCTTAGGCCGACGAAGAAAGATAAGAAGAAAAGGCGAAATCTACAGTTGCCCATTGCGACTATAGATTTCACCTTTTCTTTATTTGTGCCTCTTACAGATGCCAAGCATGCTGTTTACGCAGGCAAAACATGCCGTTTACGCAGGCTATAGATGCTGTTTAGGTTAAAACCAAGAAACTTGTTCCAAAAGTCCGACTGTACGTTTCGCGCAGCATGCCTAAGAACAAGCCTGCTTTAAAGTTCGCTTTCCTTAAGCCGTTCTGCGTTCTCAGCCACCGTCAAGGCATCAATCATGGCCTGAATGTCGCCACCAAGGAAACCTTGAAGGTCGTGGGTGGTGTAGCCAATGCGGTGGTCGGTCACGCGTCCCTGCGGGAAATTGTAGGTACGAATCTTCGCGCTACGGTCGCCAGTAGATACAAGAGTCTTGCGCCGGTTGGCAATATCGTCAACATATTTCTGATGCTCACGGTCGTAGATGAACGTACGCAGGCGCGAAAGAGCACGCTCCTTGTTCTTCGGTTGGTCGCGCGTCTCGGTACACTCAATGAGTATCTCCTCCGTCTCGCCCGTGTTGGGGTTCTTCCAGGGATAGCGCAGACGCACACCCGACTCCACCTTGTTGACGTTCTGTCCACCTGCTCCAGAGCTTCTGAACGTGTCCCACTTGATGTCTCCCTCGTTGATGTTCACTTCAAACTTGTCGGCCTCAGGCAGCACAGCCACCGTTGCGGCGCTGGTGTGCATACGGCCTTGTGTCTCCGTGGCAGGCACACGCTGCACACGGTGCACACCCGACTCATACTTCAGCGTACCATAAACTCCATCGCCACTCACGGCGAAGTCAATCTCCTTGAAGCCACCAACGGCTCCCTCGCTCACGCTCGTGATGGACAATGTCCAGCCCCTTGAGTCGCAGAACTTCTTGTACATGCTGAACAAGTCGCCGGCAAACAAGGCGGCCTCATCGCCACCCGTACCCGCGCGTATTTCCATCTGAACGTTCTTGGCATCCTCCGGGTCTTTGGGCACAAGTGCCATCTTTATGGCCTCTTCTATCTGCGGACGCAGTTCTTCGTTTATCGAAAGCTCCTCCCTCGCCATCTCTTTCATCTCGGGGTCGCTCTCATTGGCCATTATGTCCTTGGCCTCACTTATGGAGTTGAGACAGGCAAGATACTTCTTGCGCTCGTCCATGATGTGCTCCAAGTCCTTATATTCGCGTGTCAGCTTGACGTAACGTTCCTGGTCGGCAATGACCGACGGGTCGGTTATCAGCGTTGACACCTCTTCGTAGCGGCTCACAAGGCCGTCAAGTTTTTCAAGTATGCTGTTGTTTTCAGGCATAAAACTGTCTTATGGCGTGCTCTGCATGAAACATCACGCCGGTTGTTATTATTTGTTGTTACGGGTCTCGCTATTTGTGTCTCCTCGTTTTTAGCGGTTTGGCTTAATATTCAAACGTTCCGAACTCGGTGTCTATCGAAAGGCTCTTCTTGCCCTCCTCGATGTGACCTATCACTTGTGCGTCGATGTTGAACGACTTGCTTATGTCCACCACCTGCTGCGCATCCTCGGGACTTACATATATCTCCATGCGGTGACCCATGTTGAACACCTTGTACATCTCCTTCCACTCTGTACCGCTCTGCTCGCGTATGATGCGGAACAACGGCGGAATGGGGAACATGTTGTCCTTCACTACGCGACAGTTGTCGCCCACGAAGTGCAGCACCTTGGTCTGTGCGCCGCCCGTGCAGTGCACCATGCCGTGTATCTTAGGACGCATCATGTCGAGCATCTTCTTTATCACAGGTGCGTAAGTACGTGTTGGCGAAAGCACAAGCTGTCCGGCGTTTACGCCATCGAGGCCCTCTATGGGTTGGTCGAGGTGGTAGTTGCCGCTATACACCAACTCGTCGGGCACTGCATGGTCGTAGCTTTCAGGATACTTCTCGGCGAGATACTTGGCAAACACATCGTGGCGCGCGCTCGTAAGTCCGTTGCTACCCATGCCTCCGTTGTAGCTGTCCTCATAGGCAGCTTGTCCAAACGAGGCGAGTCCTACTATGACATCACCCGGACGGATGTTGGCATTGTTTATCACGTCGCTCCTCTTCATGCGGCACGTCACAGTGGAATCGACTATTATGGTGCGCACAAGGTCGCCCACGTCGGCAGTCTCTCCGCCAGTGGCGTATATGCCCACGCCCATTTCCCTCATGCGGGCGAGCAGTTCGTCGGTACCGTTTATTATGGCCGATATCACCTCGCCCGGCACCAACATCTTATTGCGTCCGATGGTGCTCGACACAAGTATGTTGTCCACGGCACCCACGCAAAGCAAATCGTCGGTGTTCATTATCAGAGCATCCTGCGCAATGCCTTTCCACACGCTAAGGTCACCCGTCTCTTTCCAATACATATAAGCCAACGACGACTTCGTGCCCGCACCATCGGCGTGCATAATGTTGCAGTAGTCGGGGTCGCCTCCAAGTATGTCGGGTATTATTTTGCAGAAGGCTTGAGGGAATATGCCCTTGTCTATGTTCTTTATGGCATTGTGCACGTCTTCCTTGGCCGCACTCACGCCACGCATCATGTATCTGTTGCCTTTGTCCATTGTCGTTTTATTGTTTATTGCTTATTTTTCTTTCCCGTTCCAAAATTCCCAACTCGCGAAAGCCTGCAGCAGGAGCATCTCAAGTCCGTTCTTGGTGTTGGCTCCGCGCTCGTTGCCTTTCTTCATGAACAGGGTTTCGTCGGGGTTGTATATCAAGTCGTAAAGTATGTTACGGTTGTCCAGGGCCTCGTAGGGCAACTGCGGACACTCCTCGGTGTGGGGGTACATGCCGCAAGGAGTGCAGTTTACAATAACGTTGTACTCCTTGACAACCTCCGGTGTCACGTCCTTATATTGTATGGTGTCGGTTCGTTCGAAGCGGCTCACGAACACCGTTTCGAGCCCAAGGCTCTTCAGTCCATACTCCACAGCCTTCGAAGCGCCGCCAGTGCCCAAGATGAGAGCTTTCTTGTGATACTTCTCAAGCATAGGCTCAATGCTTTTCGTGAAACCGATGACATCGGAGTTGTAGCCCTTGAGCGTGGTCTTTGCGCCCTCACGCACTATCTTTATCACGTTGACCGCACCAATCGACCTTGCCTCTGGCGTGACAGTGTCCAGATAGGATATTACCTTCTGCTTGTAAGGTATGGTGACGTTGAGTCCGCGCAACTCGATGTTGGATTCGAGCACCTCGGGAAGCAGGTCGATTGTGGGTATTTCGTAGTTCTCGTATAGGGCATCTATGCCTTCGTCGGCAAACTTCTGGTTGAAGTATCTCTTGGAGAAAGAGTGCCCGAGCGGATAGCCAATCAAACCGTATTTGTCCATCTGTTTTTATATAAGTTTATTTTGTCGCGAGATACGAAGTGCACACTCCGAAGGTGAGGCGCTGGAACTTAGTGTCCCTAAAGCCCGCACTCTGCAGTATCTGCATCATGCGCTCACCTTGTGGGAAAGCCTCGATAGTGGCCGTGAGATAGGTGTAGGCCGATGTGTCCTTGGATATGAGCCGTCCGTAGGCGGGCAGCACGGTGTGCGAATAGACGCTGAAAGCCTGCTTGAAGGGGGAAGCCACAGGCGTGGTAAGCTCTATGATGCAGAGTTTGCCGCCGGGCTTCAACACGCGGAGCATCTCCTTCAGACCCTTGTCGAGGTCGGGGAAGTTGCGTATGCCGAACGCCGCCATCACAGCATCAAACGAGTTGTCGGCAAACGACAGAGCCATGCAGTCTTCCTTTCTGAACGATATTATGCCGTCCAAGCCCTGCTGCTTCACCTTCTGCCGTCCTATCTCCATCATCTCCTCACTGATGTCGGCCCCGACGATGCTCTTGGGCTTTAGCTTCTTGGCCGCAAGAATGGCGAGGTCGCCCGTACCTGTAGCTACATCAAGCAAGGTTTGCGGTGCGAAAGGTGCGAGTTGGCTCATGGCCTTGCGTCTCCAAAGCTTGTCGATGTTGCACGACATGAGGTGGTTCAGTCGGTCGTAGGTGTGAGCGATGTTGTCGAACATCCGCTCCACTTGACTACCCTTGCCCTCACTGTCGTTGTATGGGTTTATCTCTTCTTGCTTATACATGAAAACTAAAATGCCTCTGCTTGGAACCAAGCAGATGGTGATGGTGGATTGATGATGTGGTGTTTTTTGTGGAGGCAGACAGTGCCCATTACGCATTATGGCCTTGGGGCAGACTACTGCTGTCCCAAGGCCATAACACCTTGCGGCTATCGTGTTTGCAGATAGGCCGCCACGTTTCTCTCTATTCGTGCGGCAATGTCGCCTTCCTCGGCGGCCTTGTCAAACTTCTCTCCGGTGATGTGTTCGTAGAGCTCGATGTATCTGTCGCTCACGCTCTCGGCATACTCGTCGGTTATCTCCGGCATCACCTGCCCCGGCTCGTTCATGAAGTTGTGCTCAATGAGCCACTGGCGCACAAACTCCTTTGACAGTTGTTTTTGAGGCTCGCCCTTGGCAAACTTCTCCTCATAGCCGTCGGCGTAGAAGTAGCGGCTTGAGTCGGGTGTGTGTATCTCGTCGATGAGATAGACCTTGCCGTCGCGCTTGCCAAACTCATACTTCGTGTCAACGAGTATCAGTCCGTGCTTGGCGGCTATCTCCTGTCCGCGCTTGAAGAGCTTGCGTGTGTAGTCCTCCATCACGGCGTAGTCGTCGGCATCCACAATGCCCTGACTGATTATTTCCTCCTTTGATATGTTCAAGTCGTGTCCCTCATCGGCCTTGGTCGTAGGTGTTATGATAGGTTCGGGGAAGCGCTCGTTCTCTTTCATGCCGTCGGGAAGACGCACTCCGCAAATCTCGCGGCAGCCCTTTTCATACTCGCGCCAAGCGGAGCCAGTGAGAATGCCGCGTATGATCATCTCCACACGGAAGCCCTCACACTTGAGGCCCACGGTGACCATTGGGTCGGGCGTGGCCAACTTCCAGTTGGGGCATATGTCGCTTGTGGCGTCGAGAAACTTGGCTGCAATCTGGTTGAGCACCTGTCCCTTGAACGGTATGCCCTTGGGGAGTATCACGTCGAAGGCGGATATTCTGTCGGTAGCGACCATCACCATGAGGTCGTCGTTGATGTTGTAAACGTCGCGCACCTTTCCGTGATACACGTTCTTTTGCCCTTCGAAATGAAAATCAGTCTTTGTTAATGCTTTCATTGCTGTATTGTTTTTTGTTTGTTCTCGCTTTGTCGAAGCTCTCGTAGGCGTTCACTATCCGCGTCACGAGCTTGTGGCGCACGATGTCCTTGGAGCTGAGGTTGACAATGCCTATGCCGTCAACGCCGTCCAATATGCCCAAGGCCTCTATCAGACCGCTCTTCTGCTCTCGCGGCAGGTCTATCTGCGTTCTGTCGCCTGTTATTATCATCTTGGAGTTCCACCCCATTCGCGTGAGGAACATCCTTATCTGTGCGGATGTGGCGTTCTGCGCCTCGTCGAGTATTACCACCGCATCGCTGAGCGTCCTTCCTCGCATGAAAGCCAGTGGGGCTATCTGTATGACGTGCTTCTCCATCATCTCCTGCAGCTTCACTGCGGGTATCATGTCTTCGAGCGCGTCGTAGAGAGGCTGCAGGTAGGGGTCTATCTTGTCCTTCATGTCGCCAGGAAGGAAGCCGAGCTTCTCACCAGCCTCTACAGCCGGGCGACTGAGTATTATTCTCTTAACGGCCTTCTCCTTCAGGGCTTTCACTGCCAAGGCTATGCCCAAGTAGGTTTTGCCCGAGCCGGCAGGTCCCACGGCGAACACCATGTCGTTGGCGTTGTAGGCGTCTATCATTTTCTGTTGGTTATCGCTACGGGCCTTTATGGGACGACCGGATATGTTATACACCAACACGTCGTCGGGCATGGCCACATTGCGCCGACCACCCTTCACTATCTCAAGTATGTCTTCAGCCGAGAGAGAGTTGAACTTCAGCACATGCTTGCGTATCGTCTCCACGTTGTCAACAAAGGTGCACATCTGTTCCTCGTCGCCCAACACTCTAATGACGTTGTCCCTTGCCACAACACGCAACTTGGGGAACAAAGCCTTAATCATTTGTAAATGGGCATTATCGACTCCATAGAATATCACTGGGTCGATGTCTTCAAGTACGATATGCTTCTCTATCAATTGTCTCGGTGAATTTATTACCGTGCAAAATTACGTATTATTTTTCAATATGTGTGCTTGTTGACTACAAAAACAAGGACCTAATCACGCTAAAGAGCACCTTTAGGTGTGCTATATATGGGCTTTAGCCTTGCTGTTGATAAGCTTTATTCAAGTTACGCGAGCTCGGAACTTGGACACATTAATATATATATCTAGGTGGGTTCTATAAATTCCCACCGTAAAGAATAACATTAAACCATGGGCGACAAATATAAAAACATTTGCAGTATTTCAGACTATGTCTTCACACCCCTTTTAGAAATGCGCCTCTTTTCTACCAGAAATGCGCCTCTTTTCTATGAGAAATGCGCCTCTTTTCTCCTAGAAAAGAGGCACTTTTCTTTTGGGCTCTATTTTAGGACTTTTGGGACATTTGTAGCGTCTTGTGGCTTTGTCCAATATTTTGCAATACAACTTGCGGAACTTGAATAGATTTTAGCCTTGCCAAAGGTCATAGTTGCAAGTGCTTTTATAGGGAGATACGGCATCCACTTCAGGGAAAAAGAGTAACTTTGCAAGGCTTTTGCGCATGCGAAGGGTTCGCCACGGCGACCATGTTTGGCTTTGCGTTGCGAAAAGGCGAAGAAAGACCTACGTGTTTATCAGATGAGAATAACAAAGAAAAGATATTTGCAAGGCTTCTTCCTCACGGTGGCTATACTGGCCATAGTGCGATGCGCATTCCCCGGAGTGGCTGGAAGCACAGGACAGGACGTGAGGGCCGAAGCGACCGACGACGAGACAAAGACGGACAACAAGGAAGGTTCGGTCAACGACACACTGTCTAATGACAGTGCGAACAACAAGTCACAAAAGGAAAGTCCAACGGGAGCGAGCCGTTTCTATAAGGCCGATGGCTCACTGCGCAAGAACCGCATATACAGCGTTCCGTCGTTTAAAAACACCTTCCCCGACAACAACGACGTGCAGCTTGAAGCGGCCGAACGCTATGGAGTGTCGCCAGTGAAGGACCGCGTGGAGGCGGAGCACCGCAAGAAAGAGCTTGTTTATGTGGCGAGCAACCCCTACTATCATGTTGACAAGCTAAACAACAGCATACCCTACTTGGTGCCGCGCGCCGCAGTGTTGCTACAAGACATAGGGCGCACATTCTTCGACAGTCTGCAGATGAAGGGCATTCCATTGCACAAGATTATTGTGACGAGCGTGCTGCGCACCAAGGACGACGTACAAAAACTGCGCACTCGCAACGGCAACGCCACCGAAAACAGTTGTCACTTGTATGGCACCACGTTCGACATCTGCTACAATCGCTACAAGACCATTGAAGACCCTGACGGTCCTGAGCGGCGCAAGGTGCGCAACGACACCTTGAAGTGGGTGCTCAGTGAGGTGCTGCGCGACTTCAGGGAGCAGAAGCGTTGTCACATAAAATACGAAGTGAAGCAGGGATGCTTCCACATGACTGTGAACTGAATCCCTGCTTCATCTTCTTTATTTCAACGAAAGCCTAAGCCAAGGCCACGGTGAGACCGGCCATAACGATACTCACCATCGACATCAGCTTTATTAGAATGTTCAGCGACGGGCCTGACGTGTCCTTGAACGGATCGCCTACGGTGTCGCCCACAATGGTGGCCTTGTGGCAGGGCGAACCTTTGCCGCCGAACGCACCTTCCTCCACCATCTTCTTCGCATTGTCCCAAGCACCGCCAGAGTTGGCCATGAACACGGCGAGTGTGAAGCCAGTGGTAAGACCGCCAACGAGCAGTCCCATCACTCCGGCTATGCCCAACACCAAGCCCACAACGATGGGTATTACTATGGCCAGCAGACTCGGGAACACCATCTCGCGCTGGGCCGACCGTGTGCTTATGGCCACGCAACGTTCGTAGTCGGGTGTGGCCTTGCCCTCAAGTATGCCTTTTATCTCGCGGAACTGTCGGCGCACTTCCTCCACCATGGTCTGTGCGGCGCGGCCAACGGCTCCCATGGTCAAGCCACAGAACAGGAACGACACCATGCCGCCAAGGAATGCGCCTATCAGAACCTTGGGGTTCATAAGCGTAACTTGGAAGAAGTCCATGAAGTCGCCCATCTCCGCACTTTGCGGGTTGAACACTTGGCCTGCGCCATCCAAGAATGTCCGTCCTTGCTCCACGGCTCTCACCATTGCAATCTTTATCTCCTCCACGTACGAGGCAAGCAGAGCCAAAGCCGTGAGGGCCGCACTGCCTATGGCAAAGCCCTTGCCCGTGGCGGCGGTGGTGTTGCCCAGAGCGTCGAGCGCGTCTGTGCGCTTGCGCACTTCAGGTTCCAGTCCACTCATCTCGGCATTGCCTCCTGCGTTGTCGGCTATAGGACCATATGCGTCGGTGGCCAGGGTTATGCCAAGCGTGGAGAGCATGCCCACAGCGGCTATGCCTATGCCATAGAGTCCGCCCGATATGCTTGCGGCACTCATCGACAGATCGAAACCGTTGGCGAAGAGGTAGCTCAACATGATGGCCACCGATATTGTCACCACGGGTATCATGGTAGAAATCATGCCAGTGCCTATACCTTTTATTATCACTGTGGCAGAGCCGGTGCGCGACGCTTCGGCTATGGCTTGTGTGGGTTTGTAGCTTTGGCTGGTGTAGTACTCTGTGGCTTGGCCAATTATCACGCCAGCAGCCAGACCCGTCACGACGGAGGCCGATATGCCGAGCCAGTTGTCAAGCTTCAATGCATAGAGTATGACGAACGTGGCCACGGCTATGAGCACAGCCGACGTGTTGGTGCCACGGTTGAGCGAGTGGAGCAAGTCGGTCATGGTGGCGTTCTCCTTGGTCTTCACCATGAAGATGCCCACAAGTGAAAGGAAGATGCCTATGGCGGCTATGGCCATTGGCGCTATGACAGCACGCAACTGCATGTCGGGGTTTAGGGCAAAGGCTGTGGCTCCAAGTGCGGCGGTACTCAGTATGCTGCCGCAGTAGCTCTCATACAGGTCGGCACCCATGCCGGCCACATCGCCCACATTGTCGCCCACATTGTCGGCTATTGTGGCGGGATTGCGCGGGTCGTCTTCGGGAATGTCGGCCTCCACCTTACCCACGAGATCGGCTCCCACGTCGGCGGCCTTGGTGTATATGCCGCCGCCCACACGGGCAAAGAGGGCCTGTGTTGAGGCGCCCATGCCAAAGGTGAGCATGGTGGTGGTGATGGTGGTCAGGGCCATTTGACTGCCTTCATAGAAGCAGCTGAGAATGACAAACCACAAGGCTATGTCCAACAGACCGAGACCCACCACGACAAGTCCCATGACCGCGCCACTGCGGAAAGCCACGCGAAGTCCTTTGTCGAGGCTCTTGCGTGCGGCATTGGCGGTGCGCCCCGAGGCGTAGGTGGCGGTCTTCATGCCGAAGAAGCCGGCCAGTCCGGAGAATAGTCCGCCGGTAAGGAAAGCGAAGGGCACCCATGGGTTTTGCACTTCAAGGACATAGGCCATGAAGGCGAAGATTACAGTGAGTGCGAGAAACACTATCCCCACTATTTTGTACTGTTGTTTGAGATAGGCCATAGCGCCATGTCTTACATGGGCGGCTATCTCTCTCATGCGCGGCGTGCCCTCGTCTTCGCCTTTCATTTGGCGGAAGAAAAACCACGCCATGGACAGCGCCACTATGGAAGCCACGGGTACTATCCAAAAGAATGATGGAATGGACATAGGTTTGTTAGTTGTTTTAGGTGTTTATAATAAGGGTTAAAAATAGGCTTTCACAATGGACACTGCCATGCCCACACCGTTGCGGGGCGTGAGCATGGCAGTTTGTGAATCATTGGTCGTCACCGAAATCGGATATGCTCTCGGCCTCTTCGTCGGGGTCGGTTTCTATCTCGAACGTGGTGCGGTAATTATCTTCAGTTATGTCGTCGCTGAATTCGGTTGGCTCCTCCACCTCGTCGTCTTCCTCAGGTTTGTTGAAGGTGTCCTCTATCTCTTCCTCCTCTTCGTCTTCGGACGAGGAGGCCAGCGCCATCTTAGGCTTCTCCATCTCCGGCTTCTGCTTCACGAAGATGGCTTCCACCCATGTGCCCTTTGGCACTTCGAGCACTTCGTAGCCGTCGGCCATCTTCTTCTCATACATGCCGCCCGACTTGTGCAAACGGTCTTTGGGGAGAGTGGTGGTGGAAATGTCGAAAGCACTTTCTATTATGTCCTTCATGCTTTGCGACAGTGAGTCCCAGCCTCCGCCGAAGTTTCTGTCGAGCACTTCGGTTAGTTTGGCGGCAGAGATGTGGTGTATGTTCTCGTAGGTAAGGTCGGAAACGCGCATGATGGGGCGCTTCCTCACAGCCCACAATGTCTTGTCGCTGTCTCCGGTATGGAGGAAACCCGTCTTGTAGCCCTGCTTTTCATACTTGCTCTTCACAGCGGGTGTGTCCTCTATCTGTTCTATGGTGAACGCGCTCTTTATGACATCCATGTAGTGGCGCTTGTTTTCCCTTGTGTCTGCGTCCTTGTCGGCACCTTCCCACATGCGGAAAATGTCGTTTTCGAGAATGTCCCACACGTTGCTTTTAGTGAGTGTCTTCAGAGTAATTGCTTTTTTTGCTCCAGTTTTCATTTGGTATTCCATTGATTGAGTTGCAAAAGTAGGCACTTTCTTTTGCTGCAACAAGCATTGCCAATATTTTTTTTGTTAATTTCTTTAAAGCGGGAGTGGGGCACGGCGTCGCTCGAGAATGAGCCGCACTAAGCGGATTCTAAAAACAGCAATAGGCATACATGAACAATTGTCCCCAACAGACCAAAGCCGAATGCTATAGGCACCAGTATTCACAACTATAATCGTGTTCGACCAGTAAAAATACACGTAAAAAGCCGCATGCCATTCACTAATGATTGACACGCGGCTTTCTAACATTTAAGCCTATTCTATTTAGGGGAAAGCTATGTCCCCACCCTATTGCTTACTTGAAAGGCAGATACCAATTGTCCTCAATGGTAAGGTCCTTAGT
>CAVHDN010000038.1:0-3193 GCA_963634315.1 Flexilinea sp.
ATGAGAAATGAGGCGCTTTTCTACCAGAAATAAGGCGCTTTTCTCATAGAAAAGAGGCGCTTTTCTTTTTGACCCTATATTGGGACGTTTTGGACATTAGTCGCACCTTATGTCTTTGTCCAATATTTTCGTAATAGATGAGTTCTGAAAATAGGCTTTGCGAATGACAAGCGCAAAGGACATATAACTTATAGACCCCACCTTTATTAATCTCGTGCTCGCAAACAACAGATTTTTTAAGCTAAACAATCTGTTTTGTTGTACAAAACCATTATATTTGCAATGTCTTTCCCATGCCGAAGGCCCCGATGGGCAGAGGTTGGGCAGACATACATATGTTATAAGGCGTTTTTGTACGCTTTGGTTTTGACGATAGAAGAATCTAGCAGTTCAATCAGTTTGTCAAAGACACAAAGCAATGCAGGGCGTCTCATGTGGTGTATTATATACAGCCCTCATTGGCTTCGGGTGCTTGCATCCGAAAAGTCGGGGGTATTTTATATGATCACACTGGCGTGGGGCTTTCGGCGTTGCTCGTTTCGACAAACTGGGCAATGCTAGAGCCTTTCTATCGTGGAACGAGTGACAGAACTGGCTCCGCGCTTTTCGTATGTATAACATCGCTCTTGTTTAAACCATGCTAAGGTAGCCGGCATGCCAATGATGATATATATGGTTGAAGGCTACTACCATATTAATGGATTTCTTTGGAGATTGGAGAGCTTGGTCCTCGTTGGATGTTCAGGCTCTTATAAAGGGGATGCGGTTTGGTGTCCTCGGTATAGATATATTCGCCCTATGGCTTAACCAATAAAAACAAACAACAATGAAAAAGATTATTATGTTTTTGATGGCACTCTGCATGGCAGTGCCGACAGTGAATGCACAGAACAGCAAGGCGTTGAACAAAGCTTTGAAGAAGGAGTACAAGACCAAGATGAAGGAGTTCAAGAAAGAGAAATGGCAACTCTACGGTTCGTCACGCTCGCTCGATGTAGCCTTGCTTAACCACTACGCCAAGCTCAACAAAGAAGGGGAGGAGACCTACGAGATAGTGGGAAGCTGCTCCAAGTTCAAGTCGAAGAATGTGGGTCACCAGACCTGCATCAACAATGCCTGCAACATCTACGCCCAGCAAGCCAGCCGCCAGTTGAAGGGCCGCATAGTCAGTGACCTTGCCGGCAACGGCGATGACGCATCCGCAGAGTTCGACCACTTCTACGCCGCATACGAGAGCCTTGTGCAAAAGGAGCTCAACGGCGAGCTGCAAGAGTCGTTCTCCGTCGTCCGCACCAACGACGACGGAACCTACGAGATGCAGACATTCTTCATCGTGAGCGAGAGTGCCGCCTCACGCGCACGCATCAGAGCCTACGAGAATGCAGCAAAGGAAAGTGCCGCCGCACAGAAGTATGCCAAGAAGGTGAGCGACTTTGTGCGCGAAGGATTCAAACCGTCAAATGAATAGAATGACGTTAATGACCAAACGAACAATCATACTTTTTCTATCCGCGTTGTGCCTCATCCCGGCTTTCTCGCAAAGCTGGGATGAGGTGAAGCGCAACACCCAGACCTATCTGTCGGGCGAGGGCTGGGGAGCGACCGTGGAGGAAGCTGACCAGCAAGCCCTCGCCGCACTGATAAGCAAGATATCGGTGGTGGTGAGCAATGACTTCAGCATAACGGAAGACGAGCGGACGGTGAACGGGAAGCTCGACGCTACGAGCTACACCAACTCGAAGCTGCAGACTTACTCCACCGCCACGCTGACCAACACCGAGCGCATGGTGATAGACAACAGTGCCGATGAAGCCCATATCGGACGCTACATCAAACGGAGCGAACTGAACAAGATATTTGAAGGACGCATACGCACCATAAAGGAATACATCCGCTTGGGCAAGGTGGCCGAGGAGGCTTGCAAGATTGACGATGCCCTGAGGAATTATTACTGGGCTTACTCCCTGTTGAAGTCGGTGCAACGGCCATCCGATGTGACTTGCTCTGACGAGTACACAGGCGAGAAAATATATCCGCTCACGTGGCTGCCCCAGCGGTTGACCGACATAATGAAGGACTTGAGTGTGTCGGTTACGGGCAACGACGGGACCAACGTTGACCTTATGTTCCGCTATAAGGGTCAACCGGTGAGCACGCTCGACTTCACCTATTTCGACGGACGCAACTGGAGCAATATCTGCAGTGTGAAGGACGGGCGCGGTTCGATGGAATTTGTGAAGGACATGATTCCCGAGAATGTGCAGATAAACTATGAATATGCCTACCGCGGACAAGCCCACATCAACCAGGAGATACAGAGTGTGCTGAGTGTGGTGAAGGGACAGGCCGTCCGTGCGGCAAGGGTGAACGTGCAGACGGGGAAGTCGAAGCCGGCGACTAACGATGCGGTGAGCATCGCAAAGGCGCAGAATACCGGAAGTCTGATTCCTGCAGCGAATGAGGGCGAGTGCAAGACGGTGTTGGAAAAAGTGGTGAACGCCATAAAGAACCGCAACTACGACAGTGTGAGAGGATGTTTCACCGACGACGGTTGGGAGATGTTCACCAGCCTTGTGCGCTACGGCAATGCCCGGTTGCTCAATGCCAACGACTGCGAGTTCAGTCAGATGCGCGACAACGTGATTGCACGGAGCATACAGATGTCGTTCTCGTTCAAGCGGGGACTGCGAAAGGAATTTGTGGAGGATGTGGTCTTCACTTTCGACAAAGACCAGAAGATTGACTGCATCGCTTTCGGACTCGACCGCAAGGCAAAGGAAGACATCATGAAACGTGGCGCATGGACTCCGCTGGCGCGGCAGACCCTCATGCAGTTTCTTGAGAACTACAAGACGGCATACGCCTTGAAGCGTCTTGACTATCTAAAGACTATCTTCGACGACGATGCGGTGATAATAGTGGGCCATGTGGCTGAAAAGATGGTGTCGGTGAACAAAGGTGACATGGGACAGACGATGCGCAACCAGAAGATTATAAAGCGTGTGCAGTACAGCAAGGACCAGTACATGAAGAACCTTGAAGCCTGTTTCCGCAGCAACGAGTTCGTGAACATCCGCTTTGCCAACAATGATGTGCGGCGTGCCAAGGACAGTGAGGAGTATGGCATACAAATCAAGCAGGACTACTATTCCACCAACTACGGCGACCAGGGCTACCTCTACTTGCAGGTAGA
>CAVHDN010000038.1:3842-11092 GCA_963634315.1 Flexilinea sp.
AATCAGTATCGCATGGCCTGCAATCTCAACGACTGGCTCACCTTCCAACTGGTGCGCGAGTATGCTGATGCCCTTTATCCCGGCGACGACAACTCGAGCGTGGTGCTTGCGCACTATCTGCTTGCCAACATGGGCTTCGACATAAGGATGGGAAGGGGTAGGGACGACCGGCTCCTGCTGCTTGTGCCGTTCCGTCAGACGGCCTATTCCCGTCCGTATCTCGACATTAATGGGGTGAAATACTTCATCTTCATGTATGACGGAGGAAAGGATGTGAGCAAGACTATCTCCAAACTGGCTACCTACAGTCTGCCTGATGATGCGGACTTGGGCAAGGCCTTCAACCTTGTGGTGGACAAACTGCAGTTGCCTGCCAACGGCGGGAAGCAATATGAACGGACCGACGGGGTAATCACCTTGAGAGGCACTGTGCCGAACATGCCGGTTGACGTTGCAAACCGCATTGTGCAGACCGACATACCGGTGTATGCCAAGTCGTGCCTGTCGGCTACGTTCCACAACGACCTGCTCGGTCAGGTGAAGACTCAGATAGACGGTCTGTCGGAGGTTGAGGCTGTGAGCCGTTTGATGCACTTTATTCAGTTTGCTTTCAAATATGCCACCGATGGCGACCAGTTCGGCTATGAGAAGCCTTTCTTCATTGAGGAGAATTTTTATTATCCGTCCAATGATTGTGAAGACCGTGCTGTGCTGCTCTCGTTCCTTGTGCGCAACCTCCTCGGTCTCGATGTCCATCTGCTTCATTTCCCCGAACATGAGGCAACGGCCATCTGTTTCTCCGACCAGAGTCTGAATGGTGACGGCTACATATATAAAGGAAAGAAATATCTCATCTGTGACCCTACATACATAGGTGCGGGCATAGGCAGGTGCATGCCGCAGTATGAGAACGTGAAACCTGAAATTGAAAACTGAACTGCTATATGAGAATGTATGTGGGCAAAGTAAGAGCCCTTCTCTTATTCCTGCTCTTGCAGTTGATTTGCACAACTGCGATGGGCCAACAGATTAGTGTTAGCTCATTCAAACTGCTTGACAATGACTTGACGGCAAACACTCGAAGTACCATGAAACTGGACCAGAATGGAGAGAAAGCCGCACTGATAAAGATTGTCACCACACAGACTGGATTTTCCTTCGACTGCGGTACGTTGGGCATAGTCAAGAGTGTGCAGAAGCCTGGCGAGATATGGCTCTATGTGCCGTACGGCGTGCGTCACATCACCATCACCCATGCGCAATTGGGTGTGTTGCGCAATTACTCATTCCCTATTCCTATAGAACGTGCCCGCACCTACGAGATGGTGCTGACCACGGGACAGGTGCAGACCATCGTGCAGCAGGACTTGGGCGGTGCCTACCTCGTCATGACCGTGAAGCCGTCAAATGCCATTGTCTATGTGGATGAGGTGGAGCAGACTGTGGAGAACGGCGTTATGTCGAAGTTCTTGAGCTACGGCACACATTCCTATCGTGTGGCGGCTGCTCTCCACCAGTCGGAGGCTGGCAATATAGAGATGGGTAGGGAGAAGAAGAATATGGAGGTGAACTTGAAACCTGCATACGGTCAACTTGAGATAAGCACCACTCCCGTGAATGGAGCCAAGGTGTATATTGATAACAATGAAACTGCGGCAGGAACAACTCCATTCATTACGGGTAAACTGGCGGGCGGTAGCCACAACTTGCTGCTGCAGCTCTCGCAGTATGAGAGTCACCGGATGTCGGTAGACGTGCCTTCCGACGGTTCTACACAGAAACTCTCTGTGCCAATGACACCGAACTTCGGCACTCTTACTGTCACTTCATCAAAGGGCAGTCATATCTATGTCAACAACGAGGACAAAGGACAATCACCGTGGACGGGTCGTCTCTCTGCCGGTCAGCATGTGGTAGAGGCTCGCCTTGCCTCACACCGCCCTACAAGTCAGCGTGTTGATGTGGTGCGTGGCAAGGAGCAGAGCATAGAGCTTGCCGCCCCGACTCCCATCTATGGCTCACTCAATGTGACGAGCCAGCCAATAGGAGCCGACGTATATGTCGACGGCACAAAGGTCGGTTCCACGCCCGATGTCTTCACCAATATTCTTGAGGGCACTCGCAATATAGAGCTGCGCAAGAGTGGCTATGCGGTCTATCGCGCGCAAGTCAATGTCACTGAGGGCAAGGTCAGCAATCTAGCCACGACACTGTCAGTGGAAGAGAAGCCCAAACCCGTTGTTGCTGTATCTGGCCAAAGTGGCACGTTGCGAGGCAATACTGGTAACGCTGTGCTCGACCGCCTCATCAGCAATATGGTGTATGTGGAGGGTGGTACATTCATGATGGGAGCAACTTCGGAGCAAGGAAGTGATGCTTATGCTTTTGAGAAGCCCGCGCATAGCGTAACGCTTTCCAACTTCTACATATGCAAGTATGAAGTCACGCAGGCGGAGTGGCAGGCTGTCATGGGCAGCAATCCTTCAAGATTTAAGGGCTCTGATAATCTTCCTGTCGAAAACGTCTCATGGAAAGACTGCCAAGAGTTTATAAAGAAGCTCAAAGCCAAAACTGGATTGAAGTTCCGCCTACCCACCGAGGCAGAGTGGGAGTATGCCGCACGTGGCGGAAACAAGAGCAAAGACTACAAATATGCTGGCGGTGGTTATAGAGGCGATGTAGCTTGGTACACAAGCAATAGTGGAAGCACAACTCATGCAGTCGGCACTAAACGGCCTAATGAGTTAGGGTTATACGATATGAGCGGCAATGTCTGGGAGTGGTGCAGTGATTGGTATGGCAGCTATAGTAGTTCTTCGCAAACCAATCCTACGGGTGCTAATAGTGGGTCTCGCCGCGTGTCACGTGGCGGCAGTTGGATCGACGACGCGAGGTACTGCCGCTCTTCGTACCGTGACTACGTCTCCCCCAGCAGCAGGAGCAACTTTCTTGGCCTCCGCCTGGCCCTCTCCGAGTAACAACATGATTTGGGCATCTCGCTCATTCTTGCTGTTTCTAAGCTAAGGGAGCGTAACGAATATTACACGCAATGAGGGCCAAGCGGAGCGGCCCGAAGAGCGTGGAATATGAGTGGAGCGAAAGAACAAATCCGGCGAAGCATTGGCGTATAGCGTCTCCGACGGCAAAAGCGTACTACATTTCGCCCCTTCCCGTCAGCCAGTCGAGGTTCAGACGGCCAAAATAATAAGCTGACCCTAGGAAATAAACTTGGTACTCTGTTGCGCTAATTGGAAACAATTTAGTAATTTTGTACCGATTAATATAATGAGCCTCATGGCCATACGCCATATACAAGTAGTTTTGATGGATGAAGCGCTGGCTTTTGTTAGATCTTTGCCATCAAAAGTTCAAGAGAAAATAACCTACAACTACAAAAAGATTGAGAAAGGGGTTATGGATAAGGAACTCTTCAAGAAGTTGGAAAACTCCAACATCTGGGAGTTCCGCACACTGTATAACGGCAATTGTTACCGTCTTTTCTCCTTTTGGGATACCGAGACACAAGCTTTAGTCATTGCAACGCATGGCATTGTAAAGAAGACGCAGAAAACTCCTGCCAAAGAAATAGCTAAGGCAGAAGATATAAGAAGAGAATATTTCGAACAAAAAAATAAGTAATTATGGCACAGATGAAATTGACTCCACTGTCGGACGTCGTAGATGAGGTTTGGGGCAAAGAAGGAACTCCAAAACGTGACGAGATGGAGGCCCGATTGAAAGCAGAAGTGAACTCTTATTACTTAGGCGAAGCCATCCGCAAAACTCGCCTTGCGCAAAAACTGACACAGGAGGAACTTGGCGAGCGTATTGGCGTACAAAGAGCACAAATATCAAGATTGGAGAAAGGTAGGACTCCTATTTCTCTTCAGACTATGAGCCGTGTGTTCCAAGCTCTTGGTGTGGCAAAGGCTACACTTGATTTGGGAATTGCAGGAAAAGTTGCTTTGTGGTAATAGTTGCCACTAAGCCCCAACGCCTGTATAGCAACGGAGAAAATCCATGACATATAGTGAACTGTGGAGGAGACTCACGCCCACTTACTCCGACGGCGAAGCCAAGGCCATAGTGAGACGCGTGGTCGAGACACGCTTCGGACTGTCGGTCGCCGACATCTATTGTGGTCGTGTGGCCGAGCTTAACGACCAAGAAGCCAAGGAGCTTGACTCCATTATGGACCGATTGGCCAAGGCCGAGCCTGTGCAGTATGTGCTGTGCGAGGAGACGTTCGCCGGACGGACGTTTAAGGTAAACCCTAGCGTGCTCATACCTCGCCCGGAGACCGAGGAACTGTGCTCACTCATTGTTGACGACTGCCGTCACTCACCGTTCTCCAACACTTCATCTTGCGACAACGTCGCCCCACTTCCAATAACCATTCTCGACATCGGCACAGGCAGCGGTTGCATAGCCATCACACTGGCCTTGGACATAGACGTGGCTGAAGTCACCGCATGGGACATATCGCCACAAGCCCTCGCCACCGCCCGCCACAATGCCGAGACGCTTAAAGCCCACGTGTCGTTTGAGGAGCGCGATGCTCTGTGTCCGCCCGCTGACACGGAGCTGTGGGACGTGATAGTGAGCAACCCGCCCTACATCTGCCACAAGGAAAAGGCCGCCATGGAGCGCAACGTGCTCGACCATGAGCCGCACCTCGCCCTGTTTGTGCCCGACAACGACCCTCTGCTCTTCTACCGCGCCATTGCCCTCTATGGATTCTCGGCTCTGAAGAAAGGCGGACGACTGTGGTTTGAGGTCAATGCAGCCTATGCCGCCGACACAGCCGCCATGCTCGCCGATATGGGCCAAGCAGACATAAACATAGTCAACGACTGCTTTGGCTGCAGGCGATTCATAAAAGCCACAAGACCATGAAAGAGACAACGGAAAAAGAAGCACTTAACAAGTTGGCCGCCCTGTGTTCAAGGGGTGAGCACTGTTCGCACGACATGCTGATGAAGATGGAGCGGTGGGGACTCGACGCTGAGGCTCAGACCAGGGTGATGCAACAACTCGTGGCTGGCAGATATGTCGATGACCTGCGCTACGCCAAGGCCTTCGCCCTCGACAAGGTGCGCTACGACCGCTGGGGACGGCGCAAGGTGGAGCAGGCTCTGTGGGCCAAGCACATAGACGGGGACTTGCGAGAGGCTGCGCTCGACGGGGTAGCCGACGAGGAGTATGTCAAGGCTCTGCGACCTTTGCTGCAGAGCAAACGGCGGAGTGTGAAGGGCGGCTCCGACTATGAGCGGCGCACCAAGCTCGTGCGCTTCGCCCTTGGACGCGGCTTCGGCATGGACATCATTCGCCAGTGTCTCGACGGCGCAGACGACATGGATGAGGGGGACTTTGATGATGGCTCTGTGGAATAGGTTGCTCGACATGGTGTCGCCGCGCTTATGCCCCGTGTGCGGAGCGCGACTGTCAATCTCGGAGACCGGTTTGTGTGTTGCGTGCAACCGCGAACTGCCGCGCACGTGGTTTGTCCTCACGGCAAGCGACAATGAGTTGGCACGCTGCTTCTGGGGACTGATGCCCATCAGTCGCGCCGCCTCACTGTTCTACTACACTCCGAAATCGGCTACGGCGCGCTTGATATATGCCTTGAAATACTTCGGGCAGCCTGATATAGGCGTGACTCTTGGCCACATCATGGCCACGGAGTTCGCTCCATACGGTTTCTTCGACGGGGTGGATGTGCTACTGCCGGTGCCGCTCTCACGCAAGCATAAATGGCAGCGCGGCTACAACCAGAACGAGCGCATAGCCTATGGCATAAGTGCGGTGACGGGACTGCCCATTGACACCCACTCGCTCAGGCGCACGAAGCAGACCGCAAGCCAGTCGCATGTGGCTTGGAACGATAAGCGCGACAATGTGGCCAACGCTTTCGCTCTGTCGCCAAAGGCCGACCTCACGGGCAAGCACGTCATGATTGTTGACGACATCATAACGTCGGGCTCCACCATGATGGCTTGTGCCTCGGCTGTGACCAGACAAGACGTGGCTGCACTGAGCGTGGTGTCGCTTGGCTACACGAAGACGTAGCGTGGGCTATTAAGCACTTTTAACCCTCTACGGCCAAGCTGTGTGGTAAAGATACATTAACTTTGCAAACCATGTATATTAGGTCGCAGTTCGGAGAACAGCTCCTACTAAGAGGGTCGCACTTCGGAGAAGCGCTCCTACTAGCACGCCCGGTGACTGCGCAGAGTAGTAGGTGCAGATTTCCAAGCTGCACCCTAGCGCACTGGGTCGCATTTCGGAGAAACGCTCCTACTAGGTGGTCGCACTTCGGAGAAATGCTCCTACTAGCACGCCCGGTGACTGCGCAGAGTAGTAGGTGCAGATTTCCAAGCTGCACCCTAGCGCACTGGGTCGCATTTCGGAGAAACGCTCCTACTAGGTGGTCGCACTTCGGAGAAATGCTCCTACTAGCACGCCCGGTGACTGCGCAGAGTAGTAGGTGCAGATTTCCAAGCTGCACCATTCGCTCATAAGGGTCGCAGTTCGGAGAGGCGCTCCTACTAAGAGGGTCGCAGTTCGGAGAACAGCTCCTACTAGGTAAAGATGCATTAACTTTGCAAGCCATGCACATTATATATATAGAAGAAACAATCCTGCAAACAAATAACAAAACATACTCAAAATGGACACAATCAAAAACATATTTGCCTCAAAACTCCTTGAGGTAAAGGCAATTAAACTGCAGCCAAGCAATCCTTTCACATGGGCTTCGGGATGGAAGTCGCCTTTCTACTGCGACAACCGCAAGACCCTTTCTTTCCCTCGTCTGCGCAACTTCGTCAAGACGGAAATATGTCACACCATAGCCGAACAGTTTCCTGAGGTGGAGGCAATAGCCGGAGTGGCTACTGGAGCCATAGCACAGGGTGCTCTCGTGGCAGAGGAACTCGGACTGCCGTTTGCCTATGTGCGCAGCAAACCAAAGGACCACGGACTGGCCAACCTCATTGAGGGCGAACTGGAGCCGGGTGCCAAGGTGGTGGTCATAGAGGACCTCATATCCACCGGAGGCAGCAGTCTCAAGGCTGTGGAGGCTCTTAGGGAGCATGGTTGCGAGGTGGTGGGCATGGTGGCTTCATACACCTATGGCTTCCCCGTGGCCGAGCATGCCTTCGCCGACGCAAAGGTGAAGCTCGTCACCCTCACCGACTATGAGCATGTGGTGGAGCAGGCAGTGGCCACTGGCTACATTCGTCCCGAGG
>CAVHDN010000039.1:0-10875 GCA_963634315.1 Flexilinea sp.
AATACCATTGAAAATTTATTGAAATTTGTTGGTAGGGGTCAAAGTTGGGTTAAAATCACGAATGTTGGTGTAATAGGACTGAACGGACAGTCGTATTTCGACGATGGCAAGTATTCTCTCGCTTGTCATCCCAAATCCCTGTCATCCCAGCTTTTCCAGATAGTCCTCCACATCCTGCTGCACCTTGGCAAACAGAGGGCATTCCTTGTAGCCCATGTTCTTCTTGAGCATTTGGCGAATGTCCATAAGGCTGTGCTCATAGCACGCCATCTCGTTGCGCCGCTGGGTGTCGTGGACAGAAGTGCGGCAAATGTCGCGCTCACGCTCAAGGCGCAGTCGGGCGCACACGCGGGTGAGGATGGGCAATACAATGGCGTCGAACACATGGTGGCCTTGCAGGAAGAGGTAGGTGTTTTGGGGCTCCACACCGAGCGTCTCCAGCTCCTTGCGCAGCTGCAGCCAGTGGTCTTTGGCCTCCGGATGGCGGCGCTGCAGGAGAGCCACCTTGCGACGCACCTTGCGGCGCAGCCGCTCTATGCAGTCGAAAGGCCGCTCGAGACTGAAGCCGCCCAGCTCCACCGTTTGGCAGAGGTCGGTAAGCGAGAATTCGGAGTGACGCCCTGTGCGGTACATGAACACCGACCACACGAGCAGTGGATGGCAAGCCTCGCTATACTGGCGCATGAACTCGCAGAAGTCGAAGATGGCGTGGTCGTTGAGGGTGGCCATGACGCACACGTCGTGAAGGCTCGGGACGTAGCATTGCAGGTTTTCTATGGCGTAGGCGTAGGTGTGGAAGACATAAGGGCTGCTGACTATGCGGCGTGACGTTTCGGTGGCACCCTGCAGGAGGTAGTCGTAGTCGGCATC
Organism: Flexilinea sp.; assembly: GCA_963634315.1. GTDB lineage: Bacteria > Bacteroidota > Bacteroidia > Bacteroidales > Bacteroidaceae > Prevotella. The sequence continues at coordinate 871 of CAVHDN010000039.1, forward strand.
GACGCAGGCTATCATGTCGGGCCCTATGCCCGAGCCTATGAAGTGCATGAGCACAGACTTCTTGCCGCGCGCGAGCGTGTCATGCGACGGTAGCATCACCTCAAAGTAGCGCGTGTCGTTCTCGAAGCGGCCGAGCACGGTGCGCCAGAAGAATATGTCGTCGTAGCTCTCCACATAAGCCACTATCCTGCGCCTACGGCTCTTGGAGTTGAGCCGGTTAGCTGCTTCCACGTATCTCGAATTGAGATTGTCACTAAGCCTTTTGCCCACGTTTCTTGAAAAGAGTTTTTGGTCGGTAAAAAAAAGAGGAGTGTTCAGAGCGTTATGTCGCTCACCTCGGTCACCTTGTCCATCCATCCGTTCATAATGACTGCGGGCGAATGGGTGGTGAGCACAATCTGCACGTTGGGGTTAAGCTCCAGTATCATGTCGATGAGCCGCTGCTGCCAGTCTATGTGCAAGCTCACCTCCGGCTCGTCCATGAAGAGCACATAGTGCTGCCTGTCTTCAATGAGCACGGTGAGCAGAATGGCCAGCATCTGCTTCTCTCCGCTCGACAGCTGGTAGGGAGTGAGCCGCTCGCCGAGCTGCGAGAAGAGTATCTCGTTGCATGAGCGCACTAGCTGCTTGCCTGTGTCGGAAAAGAGTTTGTCGAGCAAGTCCTGGAACTTCTTCTTGGGGGCTGAAATCTCCTGCGCCGCGAGAGCGCCGTCGGGCTGGCCGCTCTGCAGCACCTCTATGATGCGGTTGCCAATGTTCACTTGGTAGTCGAGATATTTGCGCTGCAACTGGTAGAGCTGCCAGTCGAGCTCCGTGGCCACGGGCGCATCGACAATGCGGTTCACCGTGTCGCTGCCCATGAGCGGCCGGTCGAAGCTGCGTATGATGTCGTAGCGTATCCACCGCGCGTCGTCTGGCTCCACCTTCACGTGCACGCCCTTAAGCATGTGGCTGGGAAACTCGCCGCCCTGTGACAGCCCTCTCACCACCTTGTTGAGTATGGTGGTCTTCCCCACTCCGTTTATGCCGCTCAGGATGTTCACCTTGGGGTCGAGGTTCCACTTTATGTGCTTGGTGTTGCTCCAAAGCGACTCTATCTCTATCTGTACAATGTAGTCGACATACTTTTGCATGGCTTATGTGTTCTTTAGTTTTCGTTGTCAATGTTGTCGCGGCACTGCTCCATGAGCCACTTGGGAGTGCTCGTGGCCCCGCATATGCCCACGGTATTCACGCCCTCGAGCCATGAAGGAACTATCTCGTCGGGGCCTTCTATCAAGTGGCTGTTGGCATTCACCCTCAGACACTCGTTGAACAGCACCTTGCCGTTGCTGCTCTTGCGCCCGCACACAAAGAGTATGAGGTCGTGGCGTGTGGCGAAGCGGCTTATGTTGGGCATTCGGTTGGCCACTTGACGGCAGATGGTGTCGAAGCTGCGGAATGTGGCGGAGGGTGAAATGTGGCTCTGTATGTAGGAGATGATGCGGTGAAACTCGTCGAGCGACTTGGTGGTCTGCGAGTAGAGGTAGATGTCACACGTGAAGTCAAGCTTCGTCACGTCGTCGTATTTCTCTATCACTATAGCCTTGCTCTGCGTCTGCCCCACCAGTCCGAGCACTTCGGCGTGTCCGTTCTTGCCGAATATCACCGTCTGGCCGTCGGGATTGGAGTCGTACTGCTTCTTTATGCGCCGCTGAAGCTGCAGCACCACGGGGCACGTGGCGTCTATTATATCGATGTTGTTCTTCCGCGCCAGCTCATAGGTTTCGGGAGGCTCGCCGTGAGCCCGCAGCAGTACCTTTACATTGTGCAGAGCGCGCAGTTCGTCATGGTTGATGGTGACCAGACCCATGCGCCTCAGCCGCTCACACTCCATGCCGTTGTGCACTATGTCGCCCAGACAATATAGTGCATGGCCTGCGGCAAGCTCCTCTTCCGCCTTCCTTATGGCCGTGGTCACGCCGAAGCAGAAGCCGCTGCCGTTGTCTATCTCTACTTGAAGCATCGTGTCAATGGCTTATTTTCTTATGTCCTTGTATCGTTGCAAAAGGTTTCGCGCGGCGGCAAACGAGCTGACGCGCCCCGCCAGCACGTCGCTCTCGGCAGTGCTCAGTCGAGAGCATATGTCGGGATTGTTGTAGAAGTCATTGCGCAGACTTTCATTTATGGTCTCATACATCCAGTACTTGTTTTGCTCGTTGCGGCGATAGTCGAAATAGCCGTTGGCCTTGACAAAATGGATATACTCATAAACCATGTCCCATATCTCCTTAATGCCAGTGCCGTGGAAGCCGCTGTAGCAAAGCACCTTGGGCATCCAGCCGCTGTCGGACATGGGGAAGAAGCGCAACGCGTTACGGAAGTTGGTAGCGGCTATGTGGCACTTGTCAACGTTCTCACCGTCGCATTTGTTTATGGCTATGCCGTCGCTAATCTCCATTATGCCGCGCTTTATGCCCTGAAGCTCGTCGCCTGTGCCGGCAAGCTGTATGAGGAGAAAGAAATCGACCATGGAGTGGCAGGCCGTCTCGCTCTGCCCCACCCCGACAGTCTCTACGAATATCTTGTCGAAGCCTGCAGCCTCGCAGAGCACTATCGTCTCGCGCGTCTTACGGGCCACGCCTCCCAAGGAGCCTGCCGTGGGACTGGGACGTATGAAGGACTTGGTGTGCTGTGCCAGTTTCTCCATTCGGGTCTTGTCGCCGAGAATGCTTCCCTTGCTGCGCTCCGAACTCGGGTCGATGGCGAGAACGGCCAGCTTGCCTCCATACTTGTCGAGCAGGTGCACGCCAAACTGGTCGATGGACGTGCTTTTGCCTGCGCCAGGCACTCCGCTTATGCCCACACGAATGGAACGGCCGCTGTGGGGCAAGCATTTCTCTATCACCTCCTGCGCCTTTTGGCGATGGTCGGGATTGACGCTTTCCACGAGGGTCACGGCTTGGCTCAGCACGGTGATGTTGCCTTTGACGATGCCTTCCACCATGTCACCCACCGAAAGCTCACGGCGGCGGAAGCTCATGCGCTTGAGATATGGGTTTATGATTGACGGCTGGGCCACACCGTCGTTTACGGTAAGCCCTTTATACTCTGCGTTATTCTCTGGATGTTCCATGGCGTTTCTATTTTGTGTTGATGCTTATTACGACTTTTGGTTTGTCTGGATCGTTGGTTATCATCAGTACACGAGGTTTCGAGCGCGCGCGCTTCAGCTCCTCTTTGTAGGCGGTTATTTTCAGTTCGGTGGTCTCGCCCGGCTTCACCACTTGCTTTCCCAAGGTCATGCGCAGCCCCACGGTGAACATCTGGAGCGACGATATGTTCAAGTCGGTGCGGCCGTTGTTGGTTATCGTCACCACAGCCTTCTTCTTGCTCTTGCCCTCAAAATCGATGTCGAGGCTCTCAGCCGACAGCTGCATCTTGGGTGCATACTGGCGGTTTGCTCCCGTCTGACCGTCGAAGCTGGGCAGAAGCACGGCCGAAACGGGTATCTCGTTTTCGTAGCTCACCTTGTCGCCGAGCTTGTTGCCTATGAACACCGATGTTTGTGTAAGCCCATAGTCGTGCAGCTTGGCCGAGTTGAGACTCACGGTTATCTTGCCCGAATGTCCCGGACGCAGCGTTTCAGGGGAGACGACAGCGGTGAGGAAGGGCGGAAGGTGCATGATGTTGGGCTGCAGAAGCGATGTCCCCACGTTGCGTATGTGTATTTCCTGCACGGGCAGGTCGCCCTTGTTGACATCGTCAAACTCAATGTTGTCCTTGTCGGAGCGCAGGTCGCCAAACACATAGGGATAGGTGCCGGAATAGTCGTCAAGCTCCTCCACCACAAGTCCCTTCATCGTGAGGGTCACAGGTTTCTTCGTGCCGTTGCTCACTATGCGCGCCGTCTTTACGAAGTGGCCCAGCTGCTCGGCGTTGTAGGTAAGCTTCAAGGTGAACTTTTCGCCTGCGGAAATCTCGTCATGGGGATACTGGGCTTCCAAACAGCCGCAGCTCACCTCCACACTCTCTATCTTCAGCTTGCGCATGCCTTTGTTGCGCAACTCAAACTCTGCGGTCACGGGCATGTTGAAGCCCGTCTTGCCACAGTCAATCTCTGTCTTTTGAATCGTAAGCCTCTGCGCCGCCATGGGTAGCATGGTCAGCGGCAGCAATAGTGTAACTATGGTTTTCTTGTCCATTTCTCTAATATATTATAATGTTAGAACGGCTTCTATTTCAACCCTTCTACCGTTAGTGTTATACTCTTGGCCGTGCCTCTGTATTCAGGCGCATAGGCGCAACCCACTGTACACGTGCCCATCTCGTACTTGCCCTCACGGTCAATGTAGTATTCTGTCTCCAAGACATGGCGGCCCTTGGTCAACATGTCGAAGAAATAGTTGGTGGTATTGTCCTTGGGCGTACAGTAGGCGCCATTGGCCCATCCGCTCGTCTGACGCACGGGTTCCATGCAGGCGGCACGACGGTCTATCACCTGCACGAAGTCGAAGTCGCGCTTAGCCTCTATGGTAATGCGCACCTTTATGCGGTCGCCCATCTTAAGGGTTTTGCGGTTCCCCAACAGCTCACGCTTGACGCTGATGCCGCTTTCATGCTGTTCAATGTCACTAGTGCGTTGCAGATACTGCGCATAGGCCGCACCCCACGAAGTGCCCGAAGAGGTCTTGGTGAACGTCAACTGCCGTCCCTTGGGCTGTGTTATAGCCGTTTTCACATAGCCCACACCAGCCGTAGCGACGGGAAATTCCACACTACTGTCGTCGATGGCTATTGTCGCATGCTCTCCGGAAGCCAGTACTCCGACATTGTCGAGCAAGAAAGCATAGACTGCATTGACACTGTTGATGGGCGTGTCCCACATTTGCGTGCGTTTCTCATACAGCAGCCAACGGCGCATCTCGTCGATGGTCAGCGTGTCAGCGGGCGTAACGGTCTTCAAAGCTTCTATGGCCGCAACCTCGGTGGGTATCTTGTAGTCGCACCATGAATAGGTAGCGCGGTACGTGTCGTAATATCTTCCAGCCTCTTCGGTGCAGACGCTGTATTCCTTCAGGCTTTGAGCATACTCCAGACTCTTTGTCTTTTCGCCGCGCTTGGCAAGGATGATGACCGAAAGAGCCTTCTCGAGAATGTTTTCGCTCCGGTTCTCCTTCTTCATAAGCCCTACCAAATAGTCGCAAGCCGACTGCACATCCGCCGATTGCTTTCGGTTGTCCATGGCGCGTAGATATAGATATTGCAGCGTGGTGAAGCCCGGGAATGTCTGTTTGTGACCCTTGCGCTCCTCGTTTCTCATGCGCTGCACCATCTCTACGGTCTGCTTGTCCATGAAGTCAAACGCCTTGCTTAGCATCGTGGCTGTAGATTGCTGACGGCCCACCATGGAGTTCAGGCGCACAAGCATTTCAGATATGCACACAGTCATGCTGACGCTACCACGCATGCCCGGCCACCAACTCCACGACCCGTCGGCGTTTTGCAAAGACGACAGCTTTTGCGTAGCCGCAATGCGCCGACTCTCATTTGCCGTAGCATCGAAGAAGTCGGCCAGGCGTGCTTTCTGCTCAGTCTCCTTGTCGGCCTCTGCCACCCAAGGTGTCTCGCCAAGCACAATGTCCTTCAGTTCTTGGTTCTTTGAAAGTGAACTTGTCAACGAGGAGCCTCCGTCTTGCTCTCTCTTCCACATCTCGAACACACTCTTGATTTTCGGCGAACCATCGACAATGGCTTTGCCCAAGGTGTTGGAATAGATAGCCGCGCACTGGTCGATGGCATTCTCGCTTTCCGTTGTGGCCAAAGCCGGCAGAGCCTGCACAACCATCCATGCTGGGTTGTTGGCATATTCTATGGTAAGTTTCTGCTGCTTGGTGTCATTGGGGAAGAGTTTCGCCATGTCGATGGTCTTTGTTCCAGCCGTTTGTTGGGTGAACGGAACAGTCACCGTCACCCTCTCTCGGTCGGGAAGAACAGGTATATAGTGTTGCTCCCCATCGCTGAAGCCGTTTCCTACAGCGGTGATGCGGCAGATGAGCAACGACAGGTTACCGTCGGGGGTATAGTTGAAGCTCACACTAGCCGTCTTGTCCTTATCCACACTGAAAGTAACAGTCTCGGAACTCACCACCTTCTCTGTCTCGGGGTCAATAATCTCCATACGGGCAGAACCGCTTATGGCAGCAGAGGAGGTGTTGAACACGCTCGCCTTCAACACAGCCGCGTCACCCATGCGCAGGAAGCGCGGAATGTTGGGCTGCACCATAAACTCCTTGTTGGCCACCGTCTCCCTCTCAATCAACCCGTAGCACATGTCCTGAGTGTGGGCCAAGCCCATGAAGCGCCATGTGGTCAAGCTTTCGGGCAGAGTAAAGCTAAGGGTCACCTCACCGTTCTGGTTGGCGGTGAGTGACGGTTGAAACAGAGCCGTCTCGTTCATGTTCTCACGCACTTGCACGTCGGTGTGTCCGTCCTGCGTGTTGCCATCGGCCATAGACGAGTCCTCGGTCTCTACTTGCAGTGCAGCCGACTCCTCAACGTCGTTTCCCACAGCAGCCATCTTGGCTTCCATCATGGGTGCAGCATCGGTATGGGCCGTAGCCATCAGCAACCTTGCGCCGCCACGGACACGCAGGATGGGGCTATGTCCATTGCCAAACGAACGGAACGGACTGTAGCTTGGCCATAGGTCGGAGTCGAAGTGACTAAGATCTAATTGTCTTTCTGCAAGATAGCTCTGCGACAATACACCATTGCCGCGGATAGACGAACTCATGCCGTAGAGCCACTGCGTGTCGGGCAGGTGCAGACGGTTTATGGGAAGGAAAGCCCATGCGTGCTTGCTTATCTGATCGAGCGATTTGTCGTAGAGCGTGGCCAAAAGCTGTGCATCGGCAGGACGGCCGTCAGGCGTCGATATCTTGAGAGTCCACTCTTCCTTTTGTCCTGGCGTGAGTCTGTCGCGAAACGATGTCCACGACAGCTTCAGTCGCTTGTCGGGTTGCGGACGCGCTATGGTGGTCTTATGACTGTATAGGCGACCATTCTTCACCCATGCGTAGGCAAGCAACAGGCCGTCGCCATAGTCATCCTTATAGGTAAACTTGCGGTTTATGAGTTCATTATCCTTATCGGCCGTACTACTCTCCAACACCTTATCGCCAGCTGAAACTGTATATATAATGTGTAGCCCCTTGGCCGACGCACCGGTTTGCACTGTCACAGGCTGACCGTTCTGCGCAAAGCGGTCGGCCGACACGTAGAACCAGTCTTCGGTATCTGTGCAAGGTCTTGTGTCGTTGAGGGAGAAAGCCACGAAGTCGTGCGTGATGGTATCGCCCTCACATACAGCCACCAACCTGTGTTTGCCCGATGCCAGTTTGCCTTCCACAGTACAAGGCTCTTCGGTCTGTCCTGTCTTCTTGGCCGATGCATCATCGATGTAGTAGTTTACTGTAGCGTAGATGGGTAGTCCGGCTGCATTGCGCAGATGGAAGGTTAGTTGTCTAAGACTATCGGCAAGCACCTTGTCAGGCAGGTCGGAGCTGAACGCAGTGGTTCTTGTACCGAGCGGTACACTCATGCTGCCGTTGTGGGTCTCGCCCGAAGCGTTGGTCACATCGGCCGACACGGTGAAGTTGTAGAACATGCGTGTACCTTTGGCTCCGTCGGGCAGAGACAAAGGCATTGAGACGGAAAACGTACCGTTGTCGGCTGTGGATGTCTCGCCCTCGTAGAGCGTCTCGTCGCCTTGGCTAATAGATCCTGCCGACCTACCCCAATAGCGCCCGCAAGCAAGCCACCAAAAGGCCACACGGCGCTTTACGGTATATTTCACCTTGGCCTGCCCGACAGGCACACCTGCATAAGATGCGGCCTTGGCTGTGACCGTGAGCGTGTCGCCCTCTTGATAACGCTGGTTTATTGTGGGAAACTCCACCTGAAACGTCGGACGTTTGTACTCCTCCACACGAAAACTGGTGGAGTGACCATCGGCTAGCAACGTATAGACACCCGTGAGCCCACTTTGCGGCAACGTGAAGTCGGCAGAGCAAGTGCCATACTTGTCGGTGGTTAGTGTCTTCTCGCCCTCAGTCTTCCCATTAGCGTCAATGAGACGCGCCGACACCGAGTGTCCCTCCATGACATTGTTGTTGTTACCGCCTGTGTTCTTGTAGGTTATGGTAGTCATGTGAACTGTTTGTCCAGGGCGGTATATGGCCTTGTCGGTAAATATCTCAGTGCGCTTTGCCTCACTGTTGTCGTCATCCCAATAATAGCTGCCGTAGGTGTAGAAGCGAGGTGCGGCCTTGTCGGTAGCGGTGTAGGCGAATAGTTCGTCGGGGCGTTCCTTGTCCTTATAGGTGTAAGTGACCTCGCCCTGTCGGTCGCACGTGAGCGTCACCGTCTTTGCCTGTTTGTTGTAGCCCCTATTGCACGTCAGTCGGAGCGATGCATCTCTTATGGGTTGGCCTGTGGTGGCACTCACCACTGCATAGCGTATGGTGTTGTTGGGAAGAGGTAAGCCCACGGCATAAATGTCGCTCACGAAGTAGAGTCTGCGTTTAGTCTCCGTGGCGGGCGATGTCTCAAACTCAAGCATATAAACGCCCGAAGGCAGTGAACCTATGGAAAGCGAGTCGTTGAAGAGTTGGTAGTCGGCCTTGCCGAGGAAGGTGAGCGTCTGCGTCTGTTCGGGCATCAGGGTCAAGTCTTTCTTCAGCTTCTGGAAGTCTTGGTCGCTGTGCTGGTTGAAAGTGGTGGAGCCGTCAAGCGGCGTGCTATACACCTTCATGGTGAGCGACCTTATGTTGCGCAAGTTTTCAAACGTCACTGTCTGCTGCTCGTTGGGGGCCACGCATCGCTTAGACAAGCTGAACGCATATTGCGGCGTGGTTAGTGTGCGTTCTGCATTGCGCAACTCATTGGAGCGCACCCATCCGCCCCAGCGCCCGAGTGCATAGTGTATGTAGCTTATCTTGTCCTCTACGGTCACGCCTTGGCACCGCTCCATATAGTTGTAACGCTCCACAGCCGCCTCGCCCGCCACGTCCAAGTCACCGAACAAGGCTATTATGGAGTCTAAGCGATGTATCTGTTCCGACTTGCGGAAATCGTCGGTACCAGCCGGGGCCATACGCTTCACATGTTCCACCGCCGCAAGACAAGCCGCACGGCGGTTGCCTTTCTTGTAGTAATGGTCGGCTATTTGTTTGTAGAAACCTGTTTCATAGCCTATTACGCTCAACATATCATCATCGAACATACGGTTACTGTCGCTGCCTTTCACCACAAACGGCACATAGGTAGAAGTCTTGGTAACCGCCAGACGGTTCATGTCAGTCATGGCATTGATGCGGTATTGCTCGGCCTTGGCCAGCGCAGCAGTATCGTCGTCGCAAAGTTGCGTATTGTCCCGATAGATGCGGTACAGCACTACATTATAAACGGCCTTGAGTACCGCATCAGATGTCTTATGTTCCTTTTGCTGCAAACGCTTCACAGCAGGGCACAAGGAGTCAGCCGACAGGTCGGTCACTGTTTGCATGTCCATAAGACTTGCTTTCAGCAGTTGCCCATAGTCCTTTTCAGTCTCAGCCTTGCGTTCTATCTGTCTCAGCACGCCTATTTTAGTTTGTGGCAAGTCCTTGTCGGTCGCATCGTTCACCTGTTTCCACAGTGAAGAATAGGTCTGCCCCATCAATGAGACGGTGGGCGCGATCATCAGTGCCAACAGCAATAAAAGGGTCTTCCGCATATTTCCAAGGTTTTCTCTATGCAAAAATAGACATAATATCCGAAACGGCGAAAACATGAAGCTTAAATAAAGACCATAAAGCTATGCTTTAGACATCGTAAACCATAGCTTTAGCCGTCGTAAAGCTATGGTTTAGCCACAATAAAGAAATGGCTCAAGTTATGAAACTCAAGTTCCGCAAGGTCGGAACATGGACACATTACAACGTGCAGCGTTGATTGTGTCATAACGACATGCGCTTCTATGGC
>CAVHDN010000040.1:0-10736 GCA_963634315.1 Flexilinea sp.
TCATTTCTCATAGAAAAGAGGCGCTTTTCTAAAAGGGTGTAAAGACGGGTCAGAAGTACTACGAAATATATTTGCATTTGTTGCCGTAGAAGCAAATATACAAAAAATCTCTCATTGAGGGATGAATGCTCGCGAAAAGTTCCCTCAATGAGGGACGAAATCAGATGTTTTCTTACCTCATTGAGGGATTATGAGACATTTGTTATATTCTCTGGAACGACAAGAAACAGATGCGGAAGTGCGTTCAGAAAGACCAACGCAGCTGCACATCCACATCAGCCACAGACGAGTGAGCTATGGTTTGCAGACCAGAACCGATGGTGCTGCGGTCGAAATAGTCGGTCACTCCCACCTTGGCCAAGAGCGTAAGTCTTTTGCACAGCTCGGCTCGAACGAGGGCCGTATAGCGAATGCCCCGCCCATACAAAGTGTGGTAAGAGAGCGCGTGGAGCGGGCCTGGCTCATAGACATACAAGCGACTGTCGTAGCTGTCGGTGACGAAATAGCTCACGCAGGCCGACGCTTTCAGCCACCGCCAGCGGGCGTTGAGACTCTGTGTGAAGGCCGCCCCACGGTCAGTGTCGGTGCGGTGGAAGAGCGCAAGGTCGGCTTGGGTGGTTGCGCCCCACCATTTGCCATCGTCGTATGTGGCCTTCAGCCGTGCCCGATGTGTGTCCTGGCGTATGGCAAAGGTCTTGTCGGCATTGTCGCGCTGGCGAGTGTGCAGGCGCCAGCGGGCGTTTATAGTCCACTTGCCCAAGGCCATGCGCCCCGAAACATTGATGTCGAGAGCATCGGAAGGGCACGACGTGAGGTAGCGCATCCACGGATAGTGCACGTAGTCGGCATAGGCATCGAGCGCAATATTTGTGCTTGGCTTCCACGACAGACCGAGATAAGCGCCGTGCTCGTTGGCCACACGTCCACCGTCGTTGAAACTGTTAGCATGAAGCGACATGTATTGTGGCGAGTAGTAGCGGTGGAGCAACATGAGCGAGAGCCGGTCGGTGACGACAAACGACAGGGTGTTGATGGTGGCCATGTGGCCTTTGCGGTCGATGGCGGTCTCGCCCGACAGAGCCAAACGCTTGGTGGCATATCCATAGTCAACACCCACGTTGGCGAAATTGTTGCCCGAGGGGTAGTAACGCTTGTAAGCCTGCGAGGTGTTGGGCTTCAAGTCCTTGTCGAAATGGGTGAATATGCCCGTCAGTCCGACGTGGAAGCGGCGTTTGTGCAGTCTTGCGTTGAAGCCCACCGTCTGCATGAGCGTATTGTTTTTCTTGCCCATCTCCGTTGAGGTGCGGTGGTAGCCCGACGTTATGAGCGTGGCCACAGTGCTGTCGCCCTTGTTCAGTGTGGCGTCGCACGGTCGCGACGAGGCGAACACCGTGGCTTCGGCCCAGTCGGACAGTCTCACCGTGGACGCTACGCCCTGCATGTAGTTGGCCACCGAGCGTGAGGCCGTGGGCGTGACGGCGTTTGTGGCTCGCCCGAGCGTGGCCATGGTCACAGTCTTGCCGAGGCTGAGTCCCGTATTGGCCACCAGGCCCATGCCGAACTGCACGCGGTAGTGGCCCGCCACAATATTGGTGAAGCGTCCCAAGTCGCGCATTTGCACATAGAACGAATAATGGTCGTAGCCCCAGGAGTTGCCTTTTGAGAAGAACGGCTCACCGCTGTCCTGCGAGCCAATGAAGCCAACGCGCAGCTTGTCGCCGGCGTTGAAGTCGTAGCGCAGGGAGTGGCGCAGGTTGTAGCCGAGGTATCCGTTACTGTCGCCGCGCCGCTCATACATCGGCACACGGGCAGTGGCGAGAAGGGTGTGACGTCCCCGTGAGAGCAGTTGCTTCAGCGAGACGTTGTCGTGTGGGTCTCCCACGGTGATGAAGCATGAGAGCAATTGTATGCGGGCCTTGTCGAGCGAGGCAATGCCAAGAAGTTCACCCACCGACTGTATGTTTCCGTGGCGCTCTACATAGTAGAGTATGTCGTCAATCTGCCTTTGGGTGAGGAAAGGCAGACGGCTGAGGTCGTCGGCAGTGGCCGAGTTGATGTTCATGGGGTGGGCTTCAAGGTCGCAAAGCGTCTCGTAGGCATCCGCGTCGAGTCCGGCATCTTCGTCCTCGCAGGCTGTCACCTCCTGAAAGAAGCGTTGCCACGACCGCTCTGTCTGTGCCTTGACTGGCAAGAGCAGCAGTGTGAGTACTGGCAAAAGGGCCAGCAGCCGCTTTGGAACCATGAAAACAAAGGTAAGCAAATAAAGTGAATTAACCCTAAATGTGGGGTCTTTTATGCCGTAAACGGGAAAATATGCCTACATTTGCCGCCGTTATGAGGCCACAGCTTCTTTTGTTTGCACTCAGCTTAGCGACAGTTGCCGCCCACGGACAGGCAACATCGGGCTCGGCAAAGCACCCCGAAGACCGCGCGATAGACATGGACAACCCCACGTTTGTGCCTACCGTCAAGGTGGGCAAGGTGCTTGACCAGGGCGACAGCATACAGTATATGGAGATGAACAACGTGTATGTCTATCCGCAGTTGGCCTTTTCCAACGAGCGGCAGGCTGCAGCCTACATGCGGTTGGTGCGCAACGTGAAGAAGGTGTTGCCCATTGCCAAGGAGGCAAACCACATTTTGCAGGAGACCTACGAGTATTTGGAGACGTTGCCCGACAAGAAGGCTAAGGACGAACACATGAAGATTGTGGAGAAAGGCATATACCAAGAGTACAAGCCGCGCATGAAAAAGCTGACCTACTCGCAGGGCAAGTTGCTCATAAAACTGATATATCGTGAGTGCAACTCGTCGTCCTATGACTTGATAAAAGCCTTTCTTGGTCCGTTCAAGGCCGGCTTCTACCAAGCTTTCTCTTCGCTCTTCGGCGCCTCACTGCGCAAGGACTACGACGCCAAAGGCACCGACCGCCTCACAGAACGTGTGGTGCTGATGGTGGAAGCTGGTCAGTTGTGATTTCCTCAATCTTCCCAATCACACTTTCGGGACTTATCAAGTGCATGCACTCCATGTCGCCGCGCTTGCAGGGCTTGTTGCCGTAGATGCTGCAAGGGCGGCAAGGAAGGTCGGCCTGCAGGATGTTGGAAGCCTTTTGCCCCCAACCCACAAACCCCGCATAGGGGTGAGTGGCTCCCCAGATGCTCACCACGGGTGTGCCGGTGAGCGAGGCGAGGTGCATGTTGGAACTGTCCATGGAGAGCATTACATCGAGGTGGCTCATGAGAATGAGCTCCTGATGGAGCGTCTCCAAGTGCTTGCCCACATACACACACCGTTCCGTTTGCTTGCACCACTCGGGAAAGACCTTGTCCTCGTTGGCTCCGCGTCCGAAGAGAAACAAGCGGGCGTTCGGGTGGCGCTTGGCCAGTTGGCGCACCACTGTCTCCATGAGTGCTATGGGGTAAATCTTCCCCTCATGTCCGGCGAAAGGCGCAATGCCTATCCACTCCTCACCACGTTTCTTTGGCGCGAACACGGCAGGCAGCAAATTCATGTTGCCGCCTTCGGGAGGGAAGATGGAGTGGAAGTCGAGTTTGACGGGGTAGCCCAATTGGGCCAGCACGTCAGCATAGTTTTCAAAGGAGGTGGGTTGCTGCTGCAAGCAACGGCCGTTGGCGGCAGTGAGCCGGCGGCGCCCCTCGCGGTGCTTGTCTATATGGGCCACACGATAGCGGTCGATGTTGAACCTTGCACGCAGATATTTGGAACGCATCACGTCGTGGAAGTCGGCAATGGCGGTGAAGTTCTTAGCCGTAAGTCGGCGGTAGAGGGCGTTCAATCCCCTCAACCCATGGTACTCACGCTTCATGTCGGCCTCCATGAAACTGACGTTGGGGGCCAAGTCTTCGAACAGGGCCCGCGCAAAGCCTCGGCTAAGTACCGTTATGCGCACGTCGGGATAAGCCTTGGCCAGCGAGAAGACCACGGGCACAGCCATGGCCACATCGCCCAAAGCGGAGAAGCGCATTATAAGGATGTGTTCTTTTTTCATAGCAAAGGAGTGGGTGAATGGCCGCACAAGCCGAGGAGTGTGGCTTTGGACTACCTACTGTTTGTTTCCGTAGAGCACAGGATTGGTGGAGGGGTCGTTGTACATCTTCATCTGCCGATAGACCTTCATGTACTTACGGCCCTGCGAGATGTCGTCGAGCAACTGGTCGATGGCCAACGACAAGTCTTTCTGTTGCTCCAGCAACACTTCCAACTTGGCTGCGCACTTGGCGCGGTGCTCTGCGGAGGCTTCGGTGCGTTCGGTCTGCTCGCTCATGTGGTAAATCTTCAGTGCGAGTATGGACAAGCGGTCGATGGCCCATGCCGGACTCTCTGTGTTGAGCCGAGCATCGGCCTGTGGCACAACCTCACTGTAGAGAGTTCTGAAGTAGGTGTCTATCTCTTCCACCAAATCAGTGCGGTCTTGGTTGCTGCGGTCTATGCGCCTCTTCAGTCCAAGGGCCTCGTCGGGGTTGATGTGTGGGTCACGTATGAGGTCTTCAAGGTGCCACTGTACGGTGTCAATCCAGCATTTCATGTACAGACTATAGTCTATAGTCCCCCTATCATACGGGTTTTTAATTGGCGTATCGACATTGTCGGTAAGATGGTAGTCTCTTATGGCCTGTCCGAAAATATGGTTGCTATGCTCTGTAAATGACATTTAGGTTATGTATGTTGTTTCTTTTGCAAAGCTAAGTAAAACTTTTCAAATGGGCAACTCCCACTGTCTTTTTTCGGATAATCAACGGCTTTTTTGTCGGTTTTGTGTACTTTTGCTGACAATTATGAAGATTGTCATAGACAACAAAATTCCTTATATCCGCGAGAGTTTGTCGCGAATAGGCATAGAAGCCGTGTATTTGGGCGGCAAGGACATTTCGCCGAGCGATGTGGCCGATGCCGATGCCTTGGTAGTGCGCACCCGTACCCGTTGCGACGCCCGACTCTTGGAAGGCAGCCGTGTGCGCTTCATAGCCACGGCCACCATTGGCTACGACCATCTCGACACTGACTATCTTGCCCATGCAGGCATAGAATGGATGAACTGTCCGGGCTGCAATGCGGCGTCGGTGGGGCAATACGTGCGCTCCGTGCTTTTGCTTTTGGCCAAAGACTATGGACTGCAACCAGAGAAAACCACCATGGGTATAGTGGGCTGCGGTCACGTGGGCTCTGTCGTTGAGACAGTGGCGCGAGAGATGGGCATGAGGGTGCTTGTGTGCGACCCGCCAAAGGGCTTGCCCGGCTATGTGGACATGGACGTGCTGGCGGCTGAGGCCGACGTGCTGAGTTTCCATGTACCGTTGACTTACGCCCAGCCCTATGCCACCTATCACTTGTGCGATGCGGGTTTTCTGGAAAGTCTTGCCCGAAAGCCATTCATAATAAACACCAGCCGTGGGGAGGTGGTCGATAATTGTGCTCTGCTCAAGGCTCTGCGCTCGGGCAAGGTGAAGCAGGCGGTAATAGACACGTGGGAGAACGAACCGGACATTGACCGCGAACTGTTGGAGACAGTCTATATAGGTACACCTCACATTGCCGGCTACTCAGCCGACGGTAAGGTGAATGCCGACAACATGGTAATAGACGGTCTGTGCCGTTTCTTCAACCTGCCTCATCCGGGTTTGATAGTGCCGCCGCCATTGCCTGAGGGTTTCAAGTACACGGGTGACCCACTGCAACTCTACAACCCACTGACTGACAGTGAGCGTTTGAAGAGCGCCCCCGAGCGGTTTGAGGAATTGCGAGGCAACTATCCGCTGAGACGCGAGAGGGCCGAATGAGGCTTTACTTATAGCGTTTGCGTACTTTTTTGCTACTTTATGTACGGGAAGACAATTGCGCAGGCCTTGTCGGAAACTACTTTTGCAAACAAAAAGCTACTAAAATAATGAACATGAGAACTATTAGAGAAAAGAAGAGAGCAATGGCCGCTGCCGCTGTGCTGCTGGCCCTTACCCCATGGACTATCCATGTGCAAGCCGCCGACGTGGTGTGGTTTGACGGAAGCAAGGCCGTAACCTACAGTCTGCCTAAGAAGACAGAGCCAGTGGTGACCACCGCCATAGACATGTTTGAGGAAGACATGGAGGCGGTGACGGGCCGCAAGGCCACGGCTACGAGTGAGAAGACAGCCGCCATACGTGTGGTGGAGCTTGACAAGGCCTCGGCTTCGGTGCGCAAGCAACTGGAGAGCAATGGTGTGCCCGTGAGTGAGCTGGAGGGCAAGACCGACGGCTTCAGCATATCTGTAATAGGAAAACAGATAACCGTGGTGGGAACCAACGGTAGGGGTACGGCATACGGCATACTCGAAATGTCACGCATGGCCGGCGTGAACCCGTGGGTGTGGTGGGGCGACGTGAAGCCAGAGAAGCGTAGCCGCCTCACACTGGACAGCGATTTCAAGACCTTGCAGGGTGCGTCGGTGGAGTTTCGTGGCATCTTCCTCAACGATGAGGACTGGAGTCTGCGCCCGTGGAGCTACAGCACCTACGACAAGGCTGACTTTGGGACCATTGGTCCGAAGACCTACAAGCGTGTGTTTCAACTGCTCATGCGCCTGCGCGCCAACGCCATCTGGCCGGGCATGCATACAGGCACCACGGCATTCTTCAAGATAAAGGGAGCGAAAGCCGTGGCCGACAGTTGCGGCATTGCCATTGGTTCATCGCACTGCGAACCGCTGCTGCGCAACAATGTGGATGAGTGGGACGAGAAAGTGCGCGGACGCTTCAACTACATAACCAACAAGGAGAGCGTGCAGAACTACTGGATAGAGCGTCTGAAGGAGGTGAAAGGTTCCACCGGAGGCAACATGTTCACAATAGGTATGCGGGGCATACACGACGGTTCGATGGAGGGCGTGAAGACTATGGACGAGAAGTTCAAGGCCCTGCAGCAGGTGATAGACGACCAGCAGCAACTCATAGGCAAGAACATTGGCGACCCGAAGAAGCAGATGCAGGTGTTCATACCTTACAAGGAGGTGCTGCAGATATATGAGAAGGGATTGAAAGTGCCCGACTATGTGACGCTCATGTGGTGCGACGACAACTATGGTTACATGACACGTCTTTCAAACGCTGACGAGCAGCGGCGTGTGGGAGGAGGAGGCGTATATTATCACCTCAGCTACTGGGGACGGCCTCACGACTACATGTGGCTCACCACCATGCAGCCCGGACTCGTTTACAATGAGATGAGGGCGGCCTACGACCACAATGTGCGCAAGCTGTGGATAGTGAACGTGCACGACCCGAAGGTGGCCGGCTATGACCTTGAGCTTTTCCTCGACATGGCATGGAACATAGACTGTGTGAGTGCGTCAACCATAGGTCAGCACTATCAGAACTGGCTCTGCCGACAGTTTGGCGAGGAGGCAGGCAAGCGTCTGTTCCCTGCTATGCATGAGTTCTACCGCCTTTGCGGTCAACGTCACCCAGAGTTCATGGGATGGTCGCAGGTGGAGCTTGACAAGAAGACTTATGTGCGCGGACTTAGCCCTGTGACCGACACGGAGTTCTCTACATCGGAGTTTGGCAACGAGCTCGACCGCTACCTTGAGAGTTATGCGGCAGTGGCCCAAACGGTGAAGGATGTGGAGGCGACGATACGTCCCGAACTGAAGGATGCTTACTTTGCGGCCATAAAATATCCTGTGCTCGCAGCTGACGCCCACGCTCGCAAGATGCTTGAAGCCCAGCGCGCAAGGGCTTACATGCAGGGCAGTAACACGCTCAAGGGCATGTTCGACTACAACGAGCGTCTTTTCACCGCTACGGCAAAGAGTCAAAAGGCTTATCAGGAGGTGCGCTCGCTCACCGAATACTACAATGACACTATGGCCAGCGGCAAATGGCAACGTTCCATGAACATGCGTCCGCGCGACCTGCCTGTGTTCCTCGCTCCGTTGCTGCCCACGCTCCTCACCGACAATGAGGTGGACTCTTGGGTGGCCAAGGCTCCAAAGAGTGAGCTTCACGCGCTTAAGGCCGACGGTACCATAGCACGCAATGCCTGCGACTGGCAGAAGGTTTCTGATGGGGCGCAGCCAGTGCAGATGCTCGGCCACAGCATGAATGCCGTGGCTCTACCCAAGGGCGGCGAACTTACCTACACCTTTACTACCGAGAAGGACGGCGACGCTGTTTTGCGCACCGCACTCATTCCCACCCAGCCCAACGACAAGGGTGACCTGAGGTTTAGTGTGAGTGTGGATGGAGCCAAGGCGGAGGTGTTCTCGCTCAAGGAACCGTTCCGCTCGGAGCAGTGGAAGAAGAATGTGTTGCGTGGACAGGCTGTGCGTGAGATGAAGATTGACGGACTAAAGGCGGGCAACCATACGTTGGTAATAAAGGCGTTGGACAATCATATCGTGGTGGACCAATGGATGGTTGACTTCAAGGCTTCGCGCAAGTTCTACCTCTTCCCCGTGAAGTGACGCTAAAGTCTGGCGGTATTTTATTTTTTCGCTTCGGGCGGTGCAAGAAGGCACAGCCCGAAGCGAAAAATGTTTTATCGGAAATATTCTTTGAGCTCTTCGGCCAGTGCAGCCAACTCGTTCTGCTCTTGCGCAGCAAAGCGTTGCCATGTTTGGCGACAGGCCTCGCCCAATGGTGTGACGGGCAGGCGGCGGTTGGCGAGGTATGGGTCGCAGCCTTGGTAGGTCTCAAGCACGCAGACGACACTGTCCGCATCTGTCTTCATCAGTCGTGAGAGCTCAACCACCTCGGGCGTGGCGGCGTTCATGGTGAGCGGAGTGAGGCGGAAGTAGAGGTCGAGCACGAGGGTCAGCATGACGGGGGAGAAGTCTCCGCACTGGTCGATGGGCTTGAAGAACTTCTCGAAAGTCTCGTTGGTGTCAACTCCTTGATAGAACTCTTCGGCATTGTTGAAGCCTTTCATGCTCCTCAGCAGTCTTATGGCGCGTGACAGACGGCGCGGGTTGTCGGCAAAAGAGGCCACCAAGCGCTCCATATGCGGACTTTCCACGTTGGCTATCTCGTCCATCTTCGCCGCGAGAGTCTTCGGGTGGACGTGCAGTTCCATGGCCAGCTCCACCATCAGCCGACTGTAAGTGGGTTTCTTTCCTTTGGGCTTGCGCAGGAAAAGTTGTAGGAGCAGTGGCCAAAAGTCGTCCGACCAATTTGTTGTTCTTGCCATAGTGGAAATGTTTGTTAGGTGTTATAGGCTTTTCTCCGCACTGCTTTTCGGTTTTCCTCGCGCTGTGTCCCTGTGGCGAGGCAGCGCAAGTCAAAGTCTGTGCGTACTTGCAAATATACGGCTTTATTGTGGGAAATATGGTTAAGCAGACTCTAAAATTAGCTTTTCCCGCCTTTTTTCATTATCTTTGGCACTGTTTTTTGTAGCCAATGCCTATAAAGGCTTGCACAAACCTCGCTTGCGACCAATAAACCACAAACGATAAAAACATGAAACGACCCTATTGCAACCTGAGAAGAGCATCGCTGTTGCTGGCCTTTATGGCCGTCGTCGCCATGACAACCATGGCGCAGAGTGTGAAAAAGGAACTGACGGACAACATCCGACTGTCGGGCAGTAACCTTTTGGCCTATCCCGAACCACGTCCCGACGGCCTCACGGCTACGCCCAAAGGACTCCACCCGTTCTACATCAGCCATTACGGTCGCCACGGTTCGCGCTTTCTCATAAGCCGTAACGACTACGACATGCCTTGCAAGACGCTGGCCAAGGCCGACAGTCTGGGTAAGCTCACCGCTTTGGGACGCGACGTGCTCAAGCGCATCACACTCATGCGCAACGAGGCCACCGACCGCCTTGGCGAGCTCACTCCACTTGGAGCGGAGCAGCATCGCGCCATTGCGCACCGCATGTACGAGCGTTTTCCCGAGGTGTTCAGTGGCAAGGCGGTGGTGGATGCCAAGAGCACCATTGTCATAAGGTGCATCCTCTCTATGGAAAACGAGCTGCAGGAGTTGGCAAGGCTTAACCCACAGCTCGTCATGCGCCACGATGCGAGTCAGAAGGACATGCCCTACATGAACTATAGCGACCGGAAGCTCGGCAAGAGTCGCCGCCCGGCCGCCGCAAGGGAGGCGCTCGACAAATTCTACAATGACAATGTTGACTGGCGCAGCCCTATGCTCCGCCTGTTCAACGACACGGCTTACATGAATCACAACGTTGACGTGCGCAAGTTGAGCAACAAGATGTTCAACCTTGCGTCGAGTGTGCAGAACTGTCCGTCAAGCGCGCAAATCACGCTTTACGACCTGTTCACCGACAATGAGCTTTATGGGTTTTGGCGTGCGGCCAACGCTGGATGGTATGTTGACTATGGACATTGTGCGCTCAACGGCGGTGAGCAGCCTTACTCGCAGCGACACTTGCTGCGCAAGATAATAGCCGAAGCCGACAGCTGTCTTACCCTTGAACATCCCGGAGCCACTCTCCGCTTCGGTCACGAGGTGGTGGTGCTGCCGCTCGTTTGTCTCATGGGCATAAATGGTTACGATCTCAAGACCGACGACCTCACCTCTCTGGAGCGCAAGGGGTGGATAGACTATCGCGTGTTCCCCATGGGATCTAACGTGCAACTTGTGTTCTTCCGTAAGAACAGTGCCGACAAGGACGTTCTGCTGAAGGTGCTCCTCAACGAGAACGAGGCCACGCTGCCCATAAAGACCGACTGTCCTCCGTTCTACCACTGGAGTGATGTCAGGGAGTATCTGCTC
>CAVHDN010000041.1:0-10695 GCA_963634315.1 Flexilinea sp.
GTTTGTGCACCATTGGTGCCCTCTGTGCCTTCCAAGAGCGGACGACAGAGACTGTTGGTGTTTTCGTCGGCAAGCACGAAGAGCTTGTCGTGCGGACACTTGGCTATGGCTTGGGCCAAAGCCTCATGCAGGTTGTCTGATATTACGATATCTTGTTTTCCATTCATAAACTATAGATATGTAGTGCAAATGGACGGCGGAATAACTTTCCACAGTCCGAGTGCGTTTTTGTGTGCGTGCAAAGTTAGTGCAAGTTTACGGCAAAGCAAAGTAAAAAGCAAACAAAAGAGACGCGGCATGGCATTTTGACATCACCTTGCTTGGCCTTTCAAAATAATAGTCGTAAATTTGCAGCGCAAATGGTTCGCACATAGCGATTAATAGGGAACCGCGTGAGAGTCGCGGACAGTCCCGCTGCTGTGAGCCGCCCTTATTTCATAGCGCAGACTATCAAGCCACTGGACATTCTTCGGGAAGGCGTTTGCGCTGGGTGGCAAGTCAGAAGACCTGCCTTTGCATTATAGTTTTACCACACGTCTCGAGGAAAGGCGTGTGGCACGAATAAGACAAATGCGAAAGATACAAAGAGCGTTGCTGGCCCTGTTGGGTCAGTCGGTAGTGTGTGTGGCGCACGTACAATCGCCCATGGGCGACACCATAACCACCCGTACCCACCAGTTGGACGGGGTGACGGTGATGGAGACCATGCGTGGGCGCACGGCTGCGAGCACGGCTCCGCTTCATGTAATGGACCAGGAGCGGTTTGCCGCCTACGGCATTACCGACTTTGCCGACGCACTCAACCGCTTGCCCGGCATAACACTGCGCGACTACGGTGGTGCGGGCGGCATGAAGACCGTGTCGGTGAGGGGCTTCGGAGCACAGCACACCGGCGTGAGCTACGATGGGGTGATGCTCAGCGAGTGTCAGAGCGGACAAATAGACGTGGCGCGCTACTCGCTCGACAATGTGGAGCAGGTCGCTTTGGTCATTGGCGACAACGATGACATATTCATCCCGGCCAAGAACGCAAGTGCTGCGGCCACACTCAACATCAGCACCTCTCCTTTCCCAAATGGCGACAAGGGACAAAGTCTCACGGCACAACTGCGTTTCGGCTCGTTTGGCTACGTCTGTCCTTTCTTAAAATATTCTCAGCGGTTGAGCGATAGGCTCGCGGTCTCTGTCACGGGTGAATATACTTACGCCGAAAACGATTACCCCTTCACCCTGCACAACGTGACACTTACCACCAAGGAGCGGCGCACCAACAGTCGCATGAACTCCGGTCATGCCGAACTGGGCTTTGCTTGGCGACCGGGAATACACGACCAACTAACAGCCAAGGTTTATTACTACGACAACGACCGACAACTGCCCGGACAGGTGCGCTACTACACCAGCCTAAGCAAGGAACAACTGCGCGACCGCAACTTCTTCGGCCAAGCGCAATACAAGGCGGTGCTGGGCCAAAACCTCTCACTAAAGGCCGACGCGAAGTTCAACTGGGCCATGTCGAAATACCGAGACGGGGCGTACAAGAATGGTGTTAACGATGCCGACTACTGGCAGCGCGAGGCCTACGCTTCTGTATGTGTGCTCTATGTCCCTACCCGTCAGTGGGCACTGGACTACGCTACAGACTACAGCTTCAACAACCTCAACAGCAGTCTCTCCACCGACACCAAGCCCTACCGTCAAACGGTGCTGCAGAGCCTAACGGCCAAATACAAGACAAGGCGGCTGACCATGATAGCTCGATTGCTCAGCTCGCTCTACTTCAACGACGCGAAACTTGGAGCCTCGGCCCATAACTTCAAGAGACTTTCGCCCTCGCTGTCGCTCTCTTTCCGTCCGTTGAAGGACTACGACCTGCACCTGCGCGCTTCCTACAAAGACATCTTCCGCGCACCAACGTTCAATGAGTCTTACTTCTTCCACTATGGTAGCACCGACCTCAAGCCAGAGCGCACCGACCAGTACAACATAGGCCTTACGTGGAACGGCCGACCGTGGGCTGCATCCGTGGCCACCATAACCGTGGATGGCTACATGAACCATGTGCGCGACAAGATTGTGGCCGTGCCCTACAACATGTTCGTGTGGACCAATATAAACGTTGGCACGGTGGGGATGCTTGGACTTGACGCAACCATGAGCCTCACCCACAGCTTCAGCAAGCGGCACTCCATAGTAGTGGCGGGCAGCTACAGCTACCAGCAGGCGGAGAACAAGACCAACAAAGAGTCGATCTACTATGGCAATCAGATAGCCTACGTGCCGTTGCACTCGGGCAGTGCATCGATAGCCTACCGCAACCCATGGGCCGACATTGTGGTTCACGGCACGGGCACAAGTCTTCGCTACGGCAACAACGAGCACTATGAGGGCACCGACATCAGCGGCTATTGGGAGATGGGGCTGGCCCTGTCGCACAGCTTCTCCCTTGGCAAGAACAGACTCGACCTCAGGTTCGACCTGAAGAATATGCTCAACAAGCAGTATGAGATAGTGCGTCTCTACCCCATGCCGGGCAGAAGCTGGCAAGCAACGGTGAGATACAATCTCTAAACAGCATATATAAGGACCGTATAGATGGCAAATAGCCAATCAAAAGATATAGTTTTCTAACCATTTAAAAATATCACAAAGATGAAAAAACTCTTTTCAAGCATTTTCATGCTTTCCGTATGTTCTTTGGCACTTACATCGTGTAGTGACGATGACGACGACAACAACAAGCCCGTCATTGACCCTGTGTACAAACTAGTAGAGGTGAGCAATGGTGCGTTCGTAATAGGCGCCGGCAACCAGTCGGCCAACATAGGCGGCAATGTCACCTCATACGACTACGCTACCAACGCTGCCACAATGGGTGTGTTCAAGACAGCCAATGGCCGCGAACTGGGCCTCACTGCCAACGACGCAGTGGTGTATGGCTCTAAGATGTACATCATTGTTGACGGCGAACACACTGTGGAGGTGGTTGACAAGAACACCATGAAGTCAATCCGGCAGATAAGCACCACCGAACTGATGGGTGAAGACAAGGGCAAGCACCCGCGTCACGGCGTGGCCTACGACGGCAAGGTGTTCGTATCGACCTACGACGGCTATGTGGCCGCCATCGACACCACCGACTACCACTTGGCACAGACCTACACTGCAGGTTCCTATCCTGAGGGAGTGGCCATCCTCGACGGCTATCTCTATGTGGCCAACAGCGACTACTCTAGTGTGACCAATGCCTCCATCTCGAAGATTGACCTCACAACAGGCGAAGGCGTGCTGCTCAAGGATGAGCTCATCACCAACCCCGTAGGCTTGGCTGTGGTTGACTCCGCACTCTATTTCCTCGACTACGGCACCTACGATGCATCATGGAACCAGACAGGAGCAGGTGTAAGGAAGATTGAGGGCAACACCATAACAAAGGTGGCCGATGCAACGATGATGGCTACAAGCGGCTCGAAGATTTATGTATGTAACGCTCCTTACAGCTACCCCAGCACTGTGCCCACCTATGGTGTATATGACACCGCCACCGGCACGTTCACCAACTTCACTTGTCCCGACGTAGTGTCGCCTACGGCCATCGCCGCCGACCCTGTCACAGGCTATCTGTTTGTGGCTTCCTACAACAAAGACCCCGAGACAGGCTACGCAAGCTACATGACCAACGGCTACGTGGTGGTGTATAAGAACGACTTCACCAAACTTACAAGCTTTGAGACTGGCGTTGGCCCAACGGCCATCACCTTCAATACCAACACCATGGTCTATGAAGAATAAGCCTCTGCCGACAGCAAAAGGAAGCGTGAAGCCCATCATGGCTACGTTCTTCCTGATGTTCGTATCATTAGTGCTGACCGTCATCTGCTCCTGCAGTGGCGGCAGCACTAACTCTGTTTCTGGAGGCGACACCCTGCAACTGAAATACGCCAAGAACCTCTGTATGGTGCGTCACGACGGCTACACCATTGTGACCATGGCCGACCCGTGGCACAAGGACAAGACACTCCACCGCTATGTATTGGCCTCCGACAGTGCCATAGAGCGTGGAGAACTGCCCGAGGGCACGGTCATACGCACGCCTATGCGCAGTGCCGTGGTGTTCACCACCGTCCACAGTAGCCTCTTCCTAAGCCTTGGGGCAAGAGACATTATAAAGGGCGTGTGCGACCTGCGCTACATCAAACTGCCATGGATACAGAAGCAGTGCCGTCTGGGCCGCATAAAGGACTGTGGCAATGGCATGAGTCCCGACATAGAGAAAATAATAGACACCAAGCCTGATGCCATACTCCTCTCGCCATTTGAAAACAGCGGTGGCTACGGCAAGCTCGAGGAGGTGGACATTCCCATAGTGGAGTGTGCCGACTACATGGAGAACTCGCCCCTGGCACGCGCCGAGTGGATGCGCTTCTTCGGCATGCTCACCGGCCACGAGCGTGAGGCCGACTCAATGTTCAATGCCGTGGAGCAACGCTACCTCGCACTGAAAGAAACGGCCGGAAAGACCAAGACCCGCCCGTCGGTAGTCATCGACAAGAAGAGCGGCGGTGTGTGGTATGTGGCAGGAGGGCAGAGCACCATGGGCACACTCATTGACGATGCCGGTGGACAGTATGTGTTCGCTTCCGAGAAGAAGAGCGGCAGCATAGCCATGCCTTTCGAGACGGTGCTCGACAGAGCGGGACAGGCCGACATCTGGCTCATGCGCTACAGCAGCGACCATCCGCTTACCCTCCGCGAACTGCTCTCCGAGCACGAGGGCTACGGACAGATGAAAGTCTACAGACAAGGCCGCGTCTATGGGTGCAACACAAAAACATCGTCGTTCTTCGAAGAGTCGCTTTTCTGGCCCGACCGTCTGCTGGCCGACTTCATTTCCATCTTCCACCCCGAGGTGGAGGGCATAGGGGAAGCACGCTATTTCCAATTGCTAAAGTAAATCAAACCTACATTAATACTAAACGGTCATTATCTCCGTTTCTCATTTATCTACTATATTCTTCACCAGCGAAACATGACCTCCACCAACCACACCCTGCGCCCCTACCCTACGTCACGCAGCAACATAGCTTTCGTTGTCTTGGCTTTGGCCATCATTGTGCTCTTTGCTGTCAATCTGCTTTGGGGCACCGTACGCATACCGGTGGGCGATATCGTGGGCATACTCCTCGGCGACGAGGGCGAGCGTCCCAGTTGGCGGTTCATCGTGTTGCAGTCGCGTCTGCCCCAAGCCATCACCGCGTTACTTTGCGGAGGCGCACTCAGCGTGAGCGGCCTGATGCTTCAGACAGCATTCCGCAACCCACTGGCCGACCCGTTTGTGTTCGGTGTCAACAGCGGTGCGAGTCTTGGCGTGGCTCTTGTCATGCTGGCCTTCAGTGGAACCATCACCGCCGGGGCCTACACCATGACGGGCTTCGTAGCCGTGTTTGCCGCCGCCTTTGCCGGAGCCATGAGCGTTATGGCTGTGGTGTTCATGTTGTCGTCGGTGGTGCGCAACGGTGTCATGTTGCTCATCGTAGGACTTATGATAGGCTACCTCGCCTCATCGGCCATTTCCATACTCAACTTCTTCGCCACCGAAGAGGGAGTGAAATCGTATCTTGTGTGGGGACTGGGCAACTTCGGTGGTGTGTCGATGGCACAGATGCCTTTCTTCGCTACGGTCACCATTGGCGGCCTCTTTTTAGCCTTGCTACTGATAAAGCCGCTCAATGCCCTGCTGCTTGGCGAGCGCTATGCCGAGAACCTTGGCGTGGCCATAACGCGGCTTCGCAACCAGCTGCTCGTCATCACGGGTCTGCTCACGGCCGTGGTCACTGCCTATTGCGGACCGGTGTCGTTCATCGGATTGGCCGTGCCCCACATCACCCGAATGATGGTGCGTACCGACGACCACCGCATACTCCTGCCCACAACCATCCTTTGTGGTTCTGCCATAGCTCTACTGTGCAATGCGCTCTGCATCCTTCCCGGCGACAATGGTGTCATACCGCTCAACGCCGTGACACCGCTCATCGGTGCACCTGTCATAATCTACATCATCGTCAGAGACCGACGCAAGGAATAATTCTGAAATGTAAAAATATTGGCAGTATCTTGGAAAAGAGAACAGGAAGTCACCCTCTCTTAGTCTATCACTCCGAAATGTCTCAAGGCGTTGGCTATGCCATTGTCGTCAACCGACGAAGTAACATAGTCAGCCGCATTGAGCGCAGCATCCCCCGCATTGCCCATAGCCACGCCAATGCCCGCACGGCGCAGTATTGCCACATCATTTCCTCCGTCGCCAAAGGCCATGGTCTCGGCTATGTCCAGTCCAAGGTGTTGGGCCATTGCCGCCAGTCCCTTTCCTTTGTCGGCCTCACTGGCCGTAATGTCCGTAAACGCCTCGTGCCAGCGTCCCGACACACAGTCGGGCATGGTGGGCATAAGCTCCGCCTCATGTTTTGCCGTGATGAAGGGCGAGAACTGCAGTATGCGTTGTTTCCCGATCACGTCGGAGGCAGGAAGCGTCGTGTCGATGTTGGTCACGTTCAGCTCCTCAAAGAACACTTCATGGAAAATGTTTTTCGGATTGTAGAGCCTCACGTCGCGCTCTCCCACCACAAGCATCGTGTAGTCATGCTTGTCTGCATCGGCAATGATTGTGTCCACATCGTCCTGCGCTATGGGGTTGCAGCACACCGTCTCGTTGCCTTTGAAGCACAAAGCACCATTTGTAGTGATGTATCCGTCTATGAGTGGTTCAATGGCTGTAAGGTTGGTGATGATGGAGATGGGCCGTCCCGTCGAAATGTATATACCCACGCCTTTGGCCTTAGCCTTAGCCAAAGCGTCTATTGTGGATTGTGGTATTTCGTGTGTCTTGAAGCTGACGAGTGTTCCGTCTATGTCGAAAAACAAACTTTTTATCATAACTCTGTTTCTGTCTTTGGGGGGGGGGTGCTTGAACAGGTGCAAAGTTACTTATATTTCATAGCAAACGGGAAAAAGAATGATGAATAAAGCTTACCTTTACACAAAATGCCGACAACAAATGCAAAAAACATTTCGCAGTGTTTCTGCACACTCTTTACTCCCTTTTAGAAAAGTGCCTCTTTTCTGGTAGAAAAGCGCCTCATTTCTATGAGAAAAGCGCCTCATTTCTACCAGAAATCAGGCGCTTTTCTATTTGGCCCCATATTGGGGCTTTTTGGACGTTATGCGCCCTTATGCCTTTTGTCGAATATTTTCGCAATACAACTTGCGGAGCATGATGTTACTTCGTAATCCTAATCCAGTCCACATCAAGATAGCCATGTACGCCCTTGCCGTCAGGCTCAGCTCCGACAAAGCCGAACTTCGCGCCTATCCATCTGCCTTCGCGCATCTGGAACTCATCGCCAACCGACTTGAATTTCTTTCCATCGGTACTGTAGGCAAACTGCACCTTGGCTCCTTGGGTTACTGTAAGCCTCAAATAAATGTCCATGTAAATGGCAGGGTCATACTGTATCTTGTCGCTACGTGTTGGCTTAAGGTCGGCTAAGGCCTTGACAGTCTCTGCCTTCCCCTTGTCGGCCTTGGCACAAGTGAGTTGCTGAAGCTGGAAGCTGTCGCCCACGCGCTTCACCACCAGCGCACTATAGTCAAGCCCCATCATAATCAAGCCGCCCATTTGTCCGTCCTTCTTGGCGGCAAAGCTCACCTTGGCCGTAGCGGTGAACTCGTCGGCCGGTGTCTTTTGGAGCAGCATGTTGGGCACATCCCACAGGCTTACACTCTCTTTAGCCATTCGGTAGGTGAACAGGCGGAAGAAACCATCGGCAGTGGGGAAGCCAAACGACTGGTTGTAGTTGGCCGGCCACTGCCACTGTTGGCCAAGGGTCGTGGTGTTGAATTCATCGCTTTCCACAGGATTTGTCACAGTGCATGTGCCTCCTACATTCGGTTTCTTATATGTAGTGACAGGCTCGCCACACAAACTGCCACTCTTTGCTTTGCCCATGACTGGCCATCCTTTCACCCAGTTTACGGGTTGCAGATGCACCACTCGCCCATAAGCCCCTTTGTCTTGGAAGTTCATGAACCAGTCTTCGCCCTGCGCAGTGTGCACCCAACCGCCTTGATGAGGGCCATTGATGTTGGTTTTTCCTTGAGCCATAACGGTCTTGCACTCATATGGACCATAAGGACTACGGCTTCGCATGGCCAACTGCCAACCGCTGGCCACGCCACCTGCCGGAGCCATTATCCAGTACCAACCATCGCGCTTGTAGAACTTTGGTCCTTCCACAGTGTGGTTGACATTGCCACCGTCATACACCATGACGGGGTTGCCTATGGCATGCGTTCCGTCAGCAGAAAGCTCGCGAACGGTAAGCAGACTCTTGAAGCCTGCGCGACTGCCAGCCCAACCATTGACAAGATAGCAACGGCCGTCATCGTCCCAGAGCGGAGACGTGTCGATCATGCCCTTGCCTTCCACTACGCAAACGGGCTTGTCCCATTCTCCCGCCGGGTCTTTTGTCTTCACCATAAACACTCCATAGTCAGGGTCTCCCCAATATATATAGTATTCTCCGTTATGACATCTTATGCATGGAGCCCACACGCCCATGCCATGGGCGGGCTTGTCGAACACTTCCTTCGGCTCAAGCGACTTGAGCGCATGACCAACGATGGTCCAGTTGACGAGGTCTTTGGAGTGCAGAATGGGCAAGCCGGGAAGTTGGTTGAACGAACTTGCCGTCAGATAAAAGTCTGTGCCCGATGCGCCCACGCACACGTCAGGGTCGCTATAATCGGCGTTGATAACGGGATTTGTATAAGTCCCGTCTCCATTGTCAGGGCACCACACCTCCGAACGGTATTGTGCTTGTGCCGTAAGTCCGAACACTGAAAAGAGCATTAATAAATGTAGTTTCATAATGGTTTTATTTTTAATTGGTAATTGTCTTCTGTAATTATCCTCATCACCTTCTTGATGTCATCATCTTGCGGCGAAAGGCTTAGAGCGACATGCCCCATGGTGCGCCTAAGGTTCACTTCCACGCACGGATGGACGAGGAATACCTCCTTGCCAGCACTGGGCACAATCATCATGTCAACGCCAAATGGTCCCTTGTAGCATCCATTGAACTTGACAGAGAGCACGCTGCAAATCTTTTCTTTAATTTCTTCCAACAAGTCAACTGATATATAATGGCTTATGATTTTGCATTTGGCTCTTTCGGTTGCTATTATATTGCCAGTATAAGTTCCGTTTTGAGTGTCAAACAAAGAGAGGCCCTTGTAGGAAACCGCACCCTTGCCGTCGCTGAAAAATTCCATGCCGAAATCTTTCACTTTCTTGAAATACGGCTCAACCATTAACATCCCTTGAGTGTTTAACATATTTTTTATCCATCCTTGCAGCTGTGGCGCACTCAAATTCCCATCAATAAATCTCACACCACGTCCACTGCAACTCCAAGGGGCCTTCAAGACAACAGACCCTAATCGGTTGACACACTCTGTTATGTTTTGCAAAGACGAACAAGCGTAGGCTTTTCCTACCGTACCATTTATGGTCAAAAGAGAGTCGAGCAATTCCTTGGACAACGCTCGGTGGGACAGCATGCGTATTTTGTCAAGTGTGGCTAATTCAGGCATTAATTTCTTGTCTACACCATGACGTAAAAGAAAATTGCAGAGGGCAGTATCCCAACCCCATGGCATTATGCGTGAAAAGCAGACGGCAGACAGAGCGGACGGTTCAATGAAAAGCACCTTGCTAAATTGTTTATCAGCTTGGATGGAAGCTTTTTTGAGGGCTTTATAAGCATAGTCGCGGTCTTCAACAAGAACCATGTCGCCATCGTCTGCCCATAATGCAGGGAGGAAACCAAGGCCTGACTTCAACGCGCGGACATTGTGAGGAGCCGTGAAGTTGGCGAGGTTGCTTGCTAACACAAGTTCGTGTTCAGGGTTGAAAATATGTAATGTCATTGTTGTCTAATTTGTTTTCATTCTTCTGATGGCATGTCTTCTCGCTGTGGCAAGCAGTGCTTGTGTCCGTAGGGCTTGATGAAGATGTTGTTTGAAACTGCAAAATTACAATCTTTTTCGATATTTTGTAATATAGACTTTGCATTTTACGAAGAATGTATTAACTTTGCGGCTGATTTAAAGTTGTCAGACAAATAGCATGGAAGATTTCTTCAAGACCCACACCTATCTGGTCGAGCACACCAACTCGAAGATTCGCCGCAGGCTGATGGACGAGATAGACTGGAGTGCAAGGATGATCGGCATCAAGGGCACGCGTGGCATCGGCAAGACGACCTTCCTATTGCAATATGCTAAAGAGAACTTTGACGTGACAGACAGGCGGTGCCTTTATGTCAACATGAACAATTTCTACTTCCAAGGGCGTGGCATTTCAGACTTTGCGGGAGAGTTCTACAAAAACGGAGGCCGGGTCTTGCTCATTGACCAAGTGTTTAAGCAACCAGACTGGAGTAGGGAGTTGAGGCTTTGTCACGACAACTATGAAAAATTGAAAATAGTATTCACGGGCTCAAGCGTCATGCGGTTGAAAGATGAAAACCCTGAACTGAACGGCATCGTGAAAAGCTATAACCTAAGAGGGTTTTCTTTCCGTGAGTTTCTTAATAGGGAAACGGGGAATGACTTGCCCCCATACAGCCTTGAGGA
>CAVHDN010000042.1:0-10574 GCA_963634315.1 Flexilinea sp.
GTTTTATATGCTGTATGTGCCGTGACATTGTTCTCCAGCTGCAGCAACGCAGGCAATGGAGCCTACACCGGCGCAAGCCTCGGTGCCATTCTCGGTTCAGCCATTGGCGGCATTTCAGGCGGTCCACGCGGCAGCGACATCGGAACACTGGTGGGCATGGCTGGCGGAGCAGTGGCTGGATCAGCTATGGGAAGTGCCAACGAAAAGGCACAGCAAGACAAGTATCGCCAATGGCGCGAGCAGCGTGAGGCGAGCTATGGGCGGGGCACCCACTCTGAGAGCGTGAACAACTACAACTACGGACAAGACAATGCCGACAACAGCTTTGACCCTACAAACAGTGGCGACGACCGCATAGAGATGGAGCCTTCAACAGGCAAAGGCACCTACCCCGAAGACGTACAGAACGCAAACAGACTATCAGCCAAACATGACACTTACACAACGGTGCAGCCACGCACCATCTCGGTTGACCAGTTGGAACGTGCCGTGCCTGGATATAGCGTCGAGTACAATTCACTTATTGAAGTGCGCAACGCCACGCTCGTTGACGGCAATGGTGATGGAGTGCTTTCGGCCGGAGAGACTTGCAAGGTGACGTTTGAGATAATGAACCACTCGTCGGTGACTCTGTATGACGTGCAGCCCACAGTCATCGAGACCACAGGCAACAAGCATGTCCACACATCGCCAAATCTGCGTGTGGAAAGCATCTCACCCTACAAGGGAGTGAGATACACGGCCACGGTGTTTGCCGACAACCGCCTCAAAGATGGAGAGATTGCGTTGAAAGTGGCGGTGGTGCAAGGCAACAACGAAATAACCTCGCAGATGAAAGAGTTTACGGTGAAGACATCAAGGAGGTAAAACTTCCACATCGTCCCAATGCCTTTTTTGATGGAAATAACCGAGTAGGATGTAAAATTAGGCAACGTACATGTTAGCCAGACAAATAAAGGTGTGCTGGTCAAACAGACTAACACACCTTTTATTTTTTTCTTTTATTATAAACACGGAACGGCTGCCTATGCAAAGCAAGCGCGACATTAGTGCTTGATGGCACTTGCCTTGTGCGGAGAAGTTTTGGGTTGTTCCTGCTGTTTCTTCTTATCTGCATGACGCTGTTCCGATTGTTTCTTGCCGTCGGCCTTATGCACCTCTTGCTGACTCTTCTTGTCGGTCTTCTGCTGTTCCGGCGACACAGCCTCCTTCATCTCCTGCCACTTAGGATGCAGGCCATCCTTATTTTTGTTGTCCGTTCTCTCAAAATCAAACTCAAAGAACGTGTCCTCTTCAGGTTTGAACGGCACAATCAGTTTGTCGGCCCTTTCCACTATTACCGTAGCAACGCCCTGCGAAAGCATGCCAAGCTCTTTGGCTGCGCCCCATGACAAGTCTATGATGCGCCCACGTTTGAATGGGCCACGGTCTGTGACCCTCACAATGACCGACTTACCCGTGCTGGGGTTGGTCACTTTCAATCTTGTGCCAAAGGGATGGGTGCGATGAGCACACGTGAGGCTGTCGTGATGAATTCTCTCCCCACTGCTTGTCCTTGACCCTGTAGATTTTTTAGAATAATAAGACGCCCTACCCCTTTGGACCGCCTGGGCGGCCAAAGAGGTAAAGCATAATGCTGTAATGGATAAAATAGCTAAACGTCTAAAACTCATCTAATATATTTTGTCTATACTATGCCTTGCGCCATCATGGCGTTGGCCACCTTCATGAAGCCGGCAATGTTTGCACCTTTCACATAATCGATGTATCCATCGGGCTGTTGACCGTACCTGACACATTGTCCGTGTATGCTGTGCATAATGTAGTGCAACTTCTCGTCCACCTCATCCTCGCTCCATGTCAACCTTATGGCGTTTTGGGTCATCTCCAGTCCCGATGTGGCCACACCACCTGCATTGACGGCCTTGCCTGGGGCAAAGAGCTGTTTGGCTGCAATGAACTTCTCAACGGCCTCAGCGGTACATCCCATGTTGGAAACCTCAGCCACGCATTGCGGTTTGTTGGCCAAGAGCATGTCGGCATCGTGTCCGTCAAGTTCGTTTTGTGTGGCGCACGGCAAAGCGATGTCGCATTTCACCTCCCATGGTTTTCTTCCCTCAACGAACGTAGCCTCCGAGAACTCATCAGCATATGGCTTGCAAACATCATTGCCGCTGGCGCGCAACTCAAGCATATAGTCAATCTTTTCGCCGCTCACGCCTTCCGGGTCATAGATATATCCGTCTGGACCAGAAATGGTTATCACCTTCGCACCAAGTTCCGTAGCCTTCTTTGCTGCGCCCCAAGCCACATTGCCGAAGCCACTTATGGCGACCGTCTTACCCTTAATATCAATGCCTCGGGTCTGCAGCATCTGGTTCACGAAGTAAAGGGCGCCAAAGCCTGTGGCCTCCGGACGTATTCTCGAACCGCCCCACTCCAAGCCTTTGCCTGTAAGCACACCGTTCCAGCGGTGGGTCAACTTCTTGTACATGCCAAACAGATAGCCTATCTCACGTGCACCGACACCAATGTCGCCTGCAGGAATGTCCTCCTCAGGCCCAATGACACGGTAAAGCTCTGTCATGAACGAATGACAGAAGCGCATCACCTCATTGTCGGAACGTCCGCGAATGGAGAAGTCAGCCCCACCTTTTCCACCGCCCATGGGCAGCGTGGTGAGAGCGTTCTTGAAGGTCTGCTCAAAACCAAGGAACTTCAGTATGGAGAGGTTCACCGACGGGTGGAAGCGCAATCCTCCCTTGTACGGACCTATAGCACTATTGAACTGCACCCTATAGCCAAGGTTCACCTGCACTTCGCCCTTGTCGTCAACCCAAGGCACGCGGAATGTCACCACGCGCTCCGGTTCAACAATGCGCTCAATGATTTTTGCTTTCTCAAACTCCGGATGCTTGTTGTACACATCTTCCACCGACAGCAACACTTCTCTCACTGCCTGTAAGTACTCCAGCTCGCCAGGATGCTTCTGCTCCAACTGCTGCATTATTCTTTCCACTTTCATAGTAATAATGTTTTTTAGGTTTATCTATGTCATAGTGTCAATGTCCTACCGCAAAAGTAGATAAAAGTAGGATGTCAACCAAACGAAAACGGAAAATTCTTTGTTTACAAGGTTACATTTTGTTAATCCGTTTATTCTACTCCCTCCCTCTTGTCTCATCAGCGAAGAGCACAAGTCCCTTTTGCTTCATCCCATCCATCATTATGCGGAGCGGCGAGCCAAACCTTACGCAACGCACATACTGCGTCTCCTCAACGGCAGGCATACTGTCGAGAATGTCCTTACGGAAGATGCCATCACCAGAGAACGTGTTCACCGTGAAATAGCCCACGCCAAACGATGTAAGGTTTTGGAAGAAGTGGGTGCCTTGGCTCGGGTCAACGCGATAGTTCTTCAGTGCAGCCTCAACAATTACGCGTGCTGCGCTTATGTGCGGCCACTTCACAGGTATGCCGAGCCAATAGTCGCTTGACCCCCAGCGTCCCGGACCTATCAGTATATAGTTGCGTCCCGCATCAAGATACTTCCTGTTAATCTTCTCCACGTCGCGAGCAATGGCCGGATTGTCGGCTGCGGTGAAATTGTCGCCAGTCTTCACATAGACAACATCCTCCACATCTTCGCTGATGCCGTGCCCCAACGAGTTGTTTGAGCGCAACAAACAATGGTCATCGGCAATGGTGTCGAGGTCGGTGTCGAGTTTCTCCTTACTATCTACTATTGGACGAATCTGCAGCAAGTACAACTCTCCCGAACGGTCTTTGTTAAGGTTGCAGGCAAACTCCATCTCCACAGGGCGCCGCATCTCGTCGGCCCCAAGTTGCTGAACATCTTGCAGCAACTCAGGCAGAGGGAATACGCCCTGCTGCAGCACGCCACTAAAAGTAATGACTTTGCGCCCTCCCTCATATATGCCGTCACGAATAATCTGGTCGTAGGGGTCGAACGTAGAGGCGATATAATCGAGCGAACCATCCTTGTCGGCTTCCTTCACCCTAAGGTTAAGGATATTGAATCCATCATCTACCTTGAAGTCTTCGCCCACATGCTTCATGTCGAGAGCGTAGAAGCGCGTCTGCGTGTCGCGCAGTGCCGTCTCCATCTCACTTGTCTGCAACACCTGGTGCGGATGATAAGGGCTCACCCTCAGAGTTTGTCCACCGTCAACGATGTATTTACCCAGTCCGAGGGCGAGGCTCACTGTGCCCTCCTCCGCCTTTTCGTCGCCTATGGGATAATAGTTGAGCGAGCGGAGCACACCACTGAAGTTAGGATAGAAACGGTCGCCATACTGTTTGCCCACCACCTCTTGGAGTATTACAGCCATTTTCTCCTGATCTATCACGTTGCTCGTAGCTGTCATGTAAGCCTTGGAGTCGCGATAATAGACCGACGCATAAACACCCTTTATGGCACAGGCCAGCATGCGAAGCATTTCATACTTATCGTCAAGATACGGAATCATGTAAGTAGAGTATATGCCGGCGAACGGCTGGTAGTGACTGTCCTCAAGGAGCGACGACGAACGTATGGCTATTGGGGCTTTCACCGCGTCGAAGAACGTGAAGAAGTCAGCAATGAGTGAGTCGGGCAACTGCGCCTTGAGGAAGTGATCAAGAATTTCTTGGTCCGACGCGTCGCTCAAGGCTATCTGGTAGAGATTGTTCTTGTCCATGAACTCATCGAACACGTCAGTACACAACACGAGCGTCTTTGGAATAGACACAGTGGCATTGCCAAACCGCTGCAACTCAGGGTGACGTTTGATGATGTTGTCAAGGAAAGCCAGTCCGCGCCCCTTACCTCCAAGGGAACCGTCGCCTATGCGGGCGAAATGCCCATAGGCATCAAACTTGCCTCGGTCGAACACAGCCACTATGCCCACATTCTTCATCCGCCTGTACTGCACTATCGCGTCGAAGATTATCTGCCGGTGTGCATCAACGTCCTGCAATTTGTTCCACGTCACATGCTTGAGGAAAGCCGACACTGGGAATATCGCCCTGGCGCACAGCCAACGGCTCATATGGTTGCGACGTATGTGGTAGAGCATGGAGTCGTTGGGTATCTTGAAGATATTGTCCTGCAACTCCTTAAGACTCCTGACGCGCATTATTTCGTTGTGGGTTGTAGGGTCGCGGAAGATGAAGTCGCCAAAGCCCATGTGTTCCTCAAGAATATGGCGCAGGTCTATACTCATCTTCTTCGAGTTCTTATCAACGAAACGGAAGCCCTCCGACTCGGCCTTGGCACGGTTCTCAGCTTCCGCGCTTTGCATTATCAGTGGTACAAACTCGTCGCGCCGCCTTATCTCGCGCAGCAGTTTGAAGCCCGCCTCAGGGTCTTTCTCGCCATCTTTAGGGAAGCGCACGTCGCTGATTACTCCCAACGTGTTGTCAGCATAGCGGTCATACAGCTCCATAGCCTCCTCGTAGGTGCGCGCCAGCACCACCTTCGGACGTCCGCGTTTGCGTTGGGCGGCGGCATGCGGATTAAGAGCCTCGGTTGACAGGCGTTTGCTTTGCTGCAATATATAATTGTATAGATTGGGCAGTATAGAGGAGTAGAAGCGAATGCTGTCTTCCACGAGTAGTATCATCTGCACCCCTGCCTCACGAATGTCGTGCTCTATGTTCATCTTGTCTTCTATCAGTTTTATGATTGACAAGATGAGATTGGTGTTGCCCAGCCAACAGAACACATAGTCGAACATAGACAAGTCCTCGTTCTGCATCCGGCGCGTTATACCGTGCGAGAAGGGAGTGAGAACCACACAAGGCGTGTCGGGCGAAGCCGACTTCACAGCCCTTGCCACATCGAAAGCGTCGTTGTCGGCGTTGCCAGGCATGCATATCACCAAGTCTATGCCTGTTGATTTCAGCACCTCGTGAGCCTCCTCGGTAGTGCTCACCTGCGTGAACGTTGGCGGATAGCGCATTCCGAGGTCCATATACTCGTCGAACACCTTTTCGTCAACGCGCCCATCGTCCTCAAGCATGAAAGCGTCATAGGGATTGGCCACTATCAGCACATTGAATATACGTCGCGTCATGAGGTTTACGAACGACACGTCTTTAAGATAGAATTGGTTCCACTCTGCTGGAATATTTGAACTCATGGCTATTCAAAAGGGTTTCTTTGTTTTTAGGCGTAACATGCAAAATTCACGTCTGTTTGTAATGCTACTTACGAGTCATTAGCGACAATTTCGCTTTAGCCTCGCCACAAAGTTAGTGTTTTTCTTCTAAAAAGAGCTTCGGTTGGGCGATATTCTACCCTTTCACACAGTGAGTTCGTGCCTTTCTCGCATTACGCCTATACGTTTTAAGCTCCAAAACAATTGTAACAGTTGCCGCAAAGGTCCAAGAGGAAGACGAATATTGCACCGTACTACAACAAAGCGAAAGTCCGCTCACGCAAATGTGCGGAGCGGACTTTCGCTTTGTATATTAATTATGGAAAACCTTTTCCAACAAGTTCTTGGTCTTAGAGTTTAGGACCGGCAGCCACGAGAGCCTTGCCAGCCTCGTTGCCTTCATACTTCTTGAAGTTCTTGATGAAGCGTCCAGCCAAATCCTTTGCCTTCTCCTCCCACTGAGCAGCGTCAGCGTAAGTGTCGCGCGGGTCAAGGATGTTGGGGTCAACGCCCTCAAGCTGTGTAGGCACAACGAAGTTGAAGAAAGGAATGGTCTTTGTGGGAGCTGCATCGATGGAGTGGTTGAGTATTGCATCGATAATGCCACGAGTGTCGCGGATTGAGATGCGCTTGCCTGTACCGTTCCAGCCTGTGTTCACGAGGTAAGCCTTGGCACCGCTCTTCTGCATCTTCTTCACCAGTTCCTCAGCATACTTTGTAGGATGCAGTTCGAGGAAAGCTTGACCGAAGCAAGCCGAGAAAGTAGGAGTAGGCTCGGTGATGCCGCGCTCTGTACCAGCCAACTTAGCTGTGAAGCCAGAGAGGAAGTAGTACTTGGTCTGCTCTGCGTCGAGGATAGACACTGGAGGCAGCACACCAAAGGCGTCGGCGCTTAGGAAGATGACCTGCTTAGCAGCGGGACCCTGCGACAATGGACGCTGGATGTTCTTGATGTGGTAGATAGGATAAGACACACGTGTATTCTCGGTCACGCTCTTGTCGGCGAAATCTATCTTGCCGTCCTTGTCAACGGTAACGTTCTCAAGCAGAGCGTCGCGGTGTATAGCGTTGTAGATGTCAGGCTCGCTCTCCTTGTCGAGGTTGATGACCTTAGCATAGCAGCCGCCCTCGAAGTTGAACACGCCCTCATCGTCCCATCCATGCTCGTCGTCGCCAATGAGCTTGCGCTTCGGGTCGGTGGAAAGAGTGGTCTTGCCAGTACCGGAGAGGCCGAAGAATATGGCGGTGTTCTCGCCGTTCATGTCGGTGTTGGCCGAGCAGTGCATGGAAGCCATGCCCTTCAACGGGAGGAAGTAGTTCATCATTGAGAACATACCCTTCTTCATCTCACCGCCGTACCATGTGTTGATGATGACCTGCTCTTTGCTGGTAACGTTGAACACAACGGCTGTCTCAGAGTTGAGTCCCAGTTCCTTCCAGTTCTCAACCTTTGCCTTAGAAGCGTTATATACAATGAAGTCAGGCTCCTGGTCAAACTCTGCCTCGCTCTGTGGACGGATGAACATGTTGGTCACGAAGTGAGCCTGCCATGCCACTTCCATGATGAAGCGCACCTTCATGCGAGTGTCCTTGTGAGTTCCGCAGA
Organism: Flexilinea sp.; assembly: GCA_963634315.1. Lineage (GTDB taxonomy): Bacteria > Bacteroidota > Bacteroidia > Bacteroidales > Bacteroidaceae > Prevotella. The sequence continues at coordinate 7,768 of CAVHDN010000042.1, forward strand.
AACCGTCAACAACGAACAGCTTCTTGTTTGACAGTTCTTTCTTTGCTATTTCCTTCACTGCAGCCCAAGCCTCCTTGGTTGCACGGTGGTTGTCGTTCTTGTATTCCTCTGAAGTCCACCACACTGTGTCATGAGAATTCTCATCGTCAACGATGAACTTGTCCTTAGGTGAACGGCCGGTGTAGATACCAGTCATCACGTTAACTGCGCCGAGTTCTGTCTCCTGACCTACCTCGAAGCCCTCAAGACCTTCTTTGGTCTCTTCGTTGAACAAAACCTCGTACGAAGGATTGTAGAGTACCTCGGTTGTGCCGTTGATACCATACTTCTCTAAAACTGACTTATCAAACTTTGCCATTTTAAAATGTATTTAGTTGTGAATTACTTCTTTATACGCCTTTCAGCCTTATCCTTGAATCGGCGGCAAAGGTAGCAAAAATTGCAAAATACGACAAACGTTTGCGAGCACAATTTTTCCAAGTAAAGCCCTTTGTAAGGTTAAAGTAATAAAAAAGAAACATTATCCAAAGCTTTTGCAATTTGCAGTTTGCAAAAGAAAGCGTGACGTTTGGTGTTGTTTTCGCTTTTCTTGCAGTAACTTTGCACCACCTAAGCTTATGCCAGGCTCATGTTTGCGCTTTCGGGACGTGTTGTCGTGCCCTGCACCGATGTTGCGAAAGTGAAGCCTGACGGCCTAGGCAAAGGGGAAACAAAAGAATAACAGACATACAAACAACAGACATGGAGATAATCAATTTCAGTGACAGCGACACTATCATCAATCAGTATTTGGCAGAGCTGAGAGACAAGGACTACCAGCGTAACCGCCTCTTGTTCCGCAACAACATCACACGCATAGGCGAGCTTATGGCCTATGAGATAAGCAAACGTTTGGCCTACAAGGAGAAAGACGTGACCACGCCATTGGGAGTGTCGCGCATGCGTGTGCCATCCGACGATGTAGTACTTGCCACCATACTCCGTGCAGGACTGCCTTTTCACAATGGTTTCCTCAACATCTTCGACCGCGCCGGCAACGCCTTTGCCAGTGCCTACAGGGCTTATGTTGACGAGGAGCACACTAAGGTGGAGATAAAGGTAGAATATCTCGCCACCCCGCATCTCGACGAAAAGACGCTCATAATAGCCGACCCCATGCTCGCCACCGGCGGTTCCATGGAACTGGGTTACAAGGCCTTCCTCAGCAAAGGCACGCCCAAGCACATACATGTGGCCTGCGTGATAGCCGCCCCAGAGGGCATTGACCACGTGAGGGAGTCGTTCCCCAACGACAAGACCACCATTTGGTGTGCGGGCATAGACCCGTCGCTCAACGAGAACAAGTACATCGTGCCGGGCCTTGGCGATGCCGGCGATCTGTGCTATGGCTGTAAGGACTGACGCAAGGGATTTTTATGAGGGAGCAAATGAAAGTGTGTTCACACCGCCGCTTTGCCGTCACCGCAGGCTTCATTCTGTGTGGTCATGCGCTCGGTCTGGCTTTTCTGTCACTGTTTAGGTCGCTGCAGTATGTAGCCTTGCGAGGCATGGCCGCCCCCACTGACTGTTCAGTGTGGCCCGCCTTCATGCGCGGCCTTTGGCTTGACAATGTTTTTGCCTGTGCCGTAGTGGCCCTGCCGGCCATGGTATTGCTTGTAGCCGCATGCTTTGGAGCCTACCAGCGTGTGCTTCGCAAAGCGTTCGTGTGGTGGATGTCAGTGTTCTACACCATCATGTTTGCCCTCTCCGCAGCCAACATCCCCTACTTCCACTATTTCTTCAAGACCATCAACTCCGGCATCTTCGCATGGTTCGGCTATGCGGGCACCACGGCCGGCATGGTAGCGGGCGAACGGTCTTACCTTATATATATAGTAGCGTTCGCCATAGCCGTCATAGTGTTTGTCCGTCTTCTCATACTCTTGCGCCGCAAAGCCGACACACTCATTGCCCAAACTACTTCCTGCAGACGCAGCCGTACCGCTATAGCTGTGGAAAGTGCCGCCACACTGCTCTTCGCCGGATTGATTGTGCTGGGCATAAGAGGCCACGCACAAACCGACATGGCTCCGGTGAAGGTTAGCCAAGCTTACTATTGCACAGACCCTTTCCTCAACCAACTCGCCATTCCGCCAGTGTTCAACGTTGTGACGAGTCTTCTTGACGACATGAAGCGCGACAATGCGCCGCTCAACCTCATGGCCGACAGCGAGGCTGTGGCCGCCACGCGCGAGAGTCTCGGCATTGAGGGCAGAGCCGACTCGGCGTTCGTGCTCCGCAGGAGGGTGACGGCCGAGGGACAAACTGTGACAAAGCGCAATGTGGTGATAATACTCATGGAGTCGATGTCGGCCGACCTTATGCAGACGTTCGGTCAGAAGCGTTGCCTGACACCCACGCTCGACAGTCTCTTCGCCCACTCGTTGGCCTTCACCAACTGCTACTCTGCTGGCATACACACCAACAACGGCATAACGGCCACGCTCTATTCGTTTCCCGCGCTCATGCGCCGCAATGTGATGAAGGGTACCGTAACCCCTCGGCGCAGCGGCATTCCCACAGTGCTTGCAGAGTATGGCTACCGCAACATGTTCTTCATGCCCCACGAGTCGCAGTATGACAATATGAACGCCTACTTCCGGACCAACGGATACAGCGACATTTACTCGCAGGACGACTATCCTGCCGAAGAGGTGGTGAACACCTTCGGTGTGTCAGACCACTTCCTCTTCGACTTCGCCTTGCGCACCATCAACGCCAAGGCCGCCTCCCGACAGCCGTTCATGGCCACCATACTCACCGTGAGC